>NZ_WIWL01000123.1:0-78972 GCF_009600105.1 Pseudomonas sp. FSL R10-0056 | reverse complement strand
TTTGAACGGCTGCCGTTTTTTGAAAGCACCTATGGCTCAGCAGTCGAAAAATAGCGGCCTACTTCAGACCATCCCTAACTTGATGAATTGCCCGCTCTCAAGCTGCTTGGCAACTTCGCCGCTGGAGTAACGCTTTCCGGTGTCTAAGGCGACCCCTGCATTGTTCAAATAGACAATTACGTCATCGGTGGCGGCGGGACTTATTACGCCGAAGTACTGCCCCGATAGTGTGTTTTCTGGCAGCAAGCCGATGGCTGTACTGGCGTAGATCTTACCCATTGCGGTGGCGTACTCGGCGGCCAACTCGGCTCGATCGGCGCTCTGACCGGCCAAGGCCTGCGCATCTGATAAACCCACAACCAATGCACTAATTGTCGTGTCAGTTTTCAGCGTATCGATCAACTCTGTGACCGCCACATCAATGACCGCTTCGCCGTCAGACTTAATATCAGCGGATACTTGTTTAAGATTCTTTATTGGGCCTGTTGCGGTTTGAATATTTCCCGCGCCAATCGGATCATTAGAAAAGCGCTGGACAATGTCCATACTTTGTTCTGCCAAATCCACAATCACACCAAGCCGTTCCGCCTGATAGTCCATATGTATTTTCCTGTAACTTAAACACTGTCACCCAGCTTTGAATAACAGCGGTCTAGGAATTAAAAGATCAAACGCTAAAAAGTTTGGACATAAATATGTTACCGATACGGTTGTAATCTTTCGCAGCACTTTCCAACCGACTCAAATCCTCATCGCTGTACTGCAATTCAACGGAGGAAATAACCACTTCATCACCGGTGAGAATCGCCCCGCCCAAGAACAGCTCGCCGGTCGGGCTGTAGGTAATGCTCAAGCCCACCAGGTGCCGACTGATAGGCTTGGTATCGCCAATAATTCGTTCCAGCTCGGCCAGGCCTTTTTCAGTCAGGCCGCTATCAAACAACGCCAAGCTCATACTGAAAGTGCCCGGCTCGCCCATCGGCTCAAGCTCGTGCCATTCGGTGAGGTCTATGAGGTCGGCAAACGGTTCGACCACTCGGCGCAGCGCGCCCACGGTGCCTTTGCGCTTGTGGACCTCAAAAGAATCCCTAATCACCTTACGCTTGATCGTCTCTGACCAATCTGGATTCCAGCGATCGACACTGCGCTGGATAGCCAGCCATGGCAGCAATTCGAAGGGGCAGGTGTCCGGTGAAATCATGCGCCGCAGGACGTCCGGCAGATCCGGCTTCTCCATCGACACCTGAGCCAGCGCCTGCTCCAACGGCGTACGGTTCGACGGCAGCAGGCTGGCCTCACTCATCGGTGCCACCAATCACCACACTAAAGCCCATGCAGTTGGCCGCCTCGTTGTCCGCCACTACCACATCCTCGGACGGGTGGATCAGTTCCACACGCTGCACCCTCGACACATGCAGGGCGGCATGAATCGCCGAGCGCCGAATATCCCGTCCCAAACGCCGCTGAGTGTTGATATAGCGCTCCAGAGCAGCCTTGGCCTCAATCAGGCTCAGTTCAATTTCAGGGCCGGGATAGAGGTACAGCACCGCCTCGACCTGATAGTTGATCAAGGTACCCGGCGTTTGTCCATATTTGGCCAAGCTCTGAGTAAGCGCGTGCTCCAAGCTGTCTTGCCGATCGACAATGCGCTGGAGAATATCGGCAAACAACCCGGCCGCCAGGTAGCCCGTAGGATGTCCGTGAGTCAGGCGTCCTGACTGGGCAGCGTAGTCAAAGGCGTTTGCAAAAAAGGCGCAGGGAGCGACGCGCATCAAGGCGCCACAGCCTTTGCTGTTGTTCTCGGCAACTGCGCCCAGCCGCGGACTGGCCTTGAGTGCACCTAGGCAAGTAGTGCCAGGGGCACGCCGAGACCAGAGCTCCGATTGCTTGATCAGCCAGCCGTCCACGCCGATCGGCATCGCCGTAGGGTAGTCCTGGGTTATCAGCCAGCGCAGCAACGAATGGTGAATAATACTGGGGACGTGGCAAGTCCCTCGTGAGCTGCCGCACACATAAGCCCGCAGCAAACCTTCTGCGGTGAAAAGCATCATCTGCGTGTCGTCGGTGATGGCGCCGGTGGTACCGAAAGCAGGGGCAAAATCAACGATACCTTGTGGACCGAACTTAGCTTCAATTGCAGACCACTCGAGAAACTCCACTGCGGCGCCTAGCGCATCACCGACGGCGCCGCCGAGCAGGCAACCCTTGATCCGTTCAAGTCTGTTCATGTCCTTTCCCTTATCCCTCTGCAGGGATCAATTCCTGCAGAATCACCAGCTTTCTTTGCAACTGCTGGACGTGCTCTTTCTCGGCTCGCAACGCCGAACGCAGTTCGCGGTTTTCCATTTCCCAGATCCGCGCCCAGCGCACATTTTTTTGGCAGGCCATAGCCATCTGCCAGAGCTCACGCAATCTCAGACACTGATGCAATAACACCAGCAGGATTGCTCCCATCATCAGCAATGCACCCGTCGAAACCGCTTCCGACATACTCATCTCCACTTCCTTTCGTGACTTCAATTCATTTTGAAGATAGACACACGATATGTAGTGTTAAACGACAGGTCTAGAATGTAGACTTATACAGGTAAAGTATTCGCACACATGGAGAGGGTATGAAACGCAAGCAGTCCATTGAACAGGTCCGCTGGGACCTGGCACTTCGCTATCGTTTGATTGAGACCGTTGCCTGGTGGGAGGGCCGGTTGACCACGGGACACTTGATGCAGAGCTTCGGCATCAGCCGTCAGCAGGCGTCCAAGGACATCAACACCTACATCACAGAACATGCGCCTAAAAATCTTACATATGACAAAAAAATAAAAGGTTACGTGCCCAGCAAGACGTTCACGCCGATGTTCATCGACGACAGCGCCAGCGCCTATTTGCACCTGCTCTACCAGAACAACGAACGCGCCCCGCACATCGATGGACTCGCCCTGGCCTACGCCCACACCAAGGTGCTGGAAGTCCCGGATCGTCCAATTCGGCCGGAAGTCCTGCGCCCGTTGCTCAAGGCCTGTCGCGACGGCCTGCGCCTGGAAACCGAGTACGTGTCGCTCAATACTCCGAACGTGGAGATTCGCCTCATAGCCCCTCACACACTGGTCTACACCGGTATGCGATGGCATGTACGGGCTTACTGCGAGAAGAATGGCCAGTACCGCGACTTTGTACTCAGCCGCCTACGGGGGCAGCCGGATTTGCTCGACGAATCGCAGAATACTCGTGAGCTGGATGAAGACTGGAATACCGAGATACCCGTCATCTTTGCAGCCGATGGGCGATTGAACGCGGCGCAGAAGTCAATCATCGAAACCGACTTCGGCATGATTGATGGCCAGCTAGTGGTGCCCAGTCGCAGGGCGCTGGTGAAGTATGTATTGCAACGCTATCAGATCGACCCGAGAAACCAGGCCACTAACCCCGAGGCACAGCAAATCGTGGCAACCAACCTCAAGGAGCTGCGCCCCTGGCTCATGCATGACTGATCCTCAATCCTTTGGGCGAAGGCGTGTTGCCCCGAGTCGATCGCTGTCTGTCAGGCGTTTCGACTCGGCAACATCCATGTCCATCCGGCCGACATCTCGTGCCAGATACGCGCAGCGCTGATGCAGTTGTTGATCTCCCGGATCAGCAGTTGCTCAGCGATGTCGTTATGGCCATAGAGGATGGCCAGATTTCGAGCGGTATTGCCCTCGTTGTTCTTCGCGTTCATATCAAGTTCGAACATATTGTATTTGTCAGTGAAGTACTTGACGGCCTTGAAGTGGCCGTTTATTGCGAGCCAATGGATAGGCGTATTTCCGCCCACATCACGATGGTTGAGACTCCCGCCTAGCCGGAAACGCGTTTCAAGAGTTTTTATTTTTCCCTGCCTGGCGGGAAGATGCATGTATTTATCGTGCGGCATGAAGCTGCCGAGGCCTTTCCAGTCGCGCCTTTGCTTGTCCCCCACGGCACCGAGTGCCTCCAGCTTCTCGATCAGTGCGATTCGGTTCAGCCGATAGGCGATGTCCAGTGGGGTGTCCCCCACAAGATTCCGGTCATTGAACGCCAGCGGATCAAACGACGACAGATACTGCGTGTTGTCGAGAAGCACTGAAGCGTGCCAGTCCCCCAAGCCGAGCCCCTCCATGTCATCAACGCAAAAGCTCGTCGAGGCCAAAGCCTTCAGCAGCAGAGGAAGCAAAGCGGGCGTGTATGGCATTACTGTCTTCCCTGTTGCGGATAGATGACAAAACCCTTGATGGCACTACTCACACCGGGCGAGAGCATTGGCAGCCATCCCGTACCTGACAGCCATGCACAAACCGTTGACCAGGCTCATGTCGTGCGGAGTCAGGCAGCGTATGGCAGTCAGATCGGGGCTGGCGACGATACAGGCCAGCGATTTCGCCCGGCTGACGGCCACATTCAAGCGATTTTTCGAGTACAGGAAGCCAATGTCTCTGGGCAAATAGTCTTCATTCGAGGTCGCCATCGATACGATGACAATCTCCGCTTCCTGCCCCTGAAACTTATCCACAGTACCGACACGAGCGCCCGCTGGCAGCACCTGTTTCAACAACTGCACTTGCAGGTTATAGGGGGCTACTACCAGGATGTTTTCGATGCAGATCGCGTGCTCTACGCCCTTGTTATCCACATAACGCTGGCGCAAGAAGTATGCGTAAAGCTCTTGGACTTGCGCAGCTTCTTCGTCCGAACTCTGGCTGTTGCCATCGTGCTCCACAGGGCAAAACATCAGCCCGCTGTTCGACACTTCCGGTCGCTGGCCATCCAGTAACAACACCCGCTTCTCAGTACCGGACGCCGAAGAAAGTTGCCCTTCGTACACGGCTTGCGAAATGAACGAGCAAACGTTGGGGTGCATCCGCCAGGTTTGCGCCAGGAACACCCCACGATCAGGTGCGATTGTGGGCGTGCCATCCAACAGATAGTCGAGGATGGAATCGCCGGAGCGGCCCGGATGCACGCCTTGCACTGGCTGCGACAATTGCATCTGGTCACCCATCAGGACGATGTTTCGCGCAGCCAAGCCCATCGTGACCAGATTCGCCACACTCACCTGACCAGCCTCGTCGATGAAGAGGTAGTCCAGTTGCTCAGTGAAGACGGGGTCGGCAAATAGCCAGGCGGTGCCGGCCGTCAAGTTAATGTTCGGCCCCCAGGCGTCGAGGAACTCCTTTTTTTCCTCGATGGAACGGGTGCAGCGGCCGGTGAACACCGTGCCTTCGCCTTCCGAGGACTTTTTCAATCCCGTGAAAGTGAATCCCTCTTCTTGCGCACGAGATTCAACCGCCGCCAGTAGGTTATTGATGGCGTGGTGCGAATTGGATGTTATGCCGATGCGCTTGCCCGCCTTGAGCAAATCAACGATGACGTGCGAGCCGGTGTAGGTCTTGCCTGCACCTGGCGGCCCCTGAATAAACAGCACGCTGTGCTCGAGGTTTCGCACCACCTGTTTGATGGCATCAATCGTCGGCAGGCTTGAATCAACAAGTGGTGCACCCGGCTTAATGCCCTTCACCCGAGGAGCGCGTCGATGCAGAAAGTCTGCAACCGCCTGGAAGCGCTGTTCGCCGGCCAAGAGGCTGTCGGCATAACGGAACAACGCCTTGCGTAGCGAAGTAGACGGGATCGGCCTCCCGGGAATCATGTCGAAGTAATCAGGCGGTGCATTTCTCTCGGTAGCCTTGAATGTCGCCAGACCGTTGTCATGGTCCAGATTAACCAGCTGTACGCTGGCCAGGGACTCGGTGATGACGCCCTGAGAACCGGTACGCATTTTGGTTTCTTGTAGTTCGAAACTGTACTCATACAGATAAGACCGATTGATCGGTTCCGGCGGTGTTTTTGTACGCTGCAAACCGGCCAGACTCTCGATATCTTCCAGCAGTTCCTCGGTTGTCATGTCCTGACGGCTGAACAGCTGCCACCACGTCGGCTTATCTGCGCGGCGGTGGAAGTCGAGTAACTGGAAGGTGAGCAACTTGACCTGTTCCTCGTCACTCATGGCCTCTTCGTCGGTGCACATCCTCCCCAGCAAACGATCGCGATAATCTTCCAGACGAATCTCGATCTCCTTTTGCTCCGCCATGGACTTCTCGCTTTCGGCTTCAGACCCGAGAAAAGCGCCTGCATTCGACGGTTTTATTTCCAACAGCCAGTCACGCAGAAGATAGGTCGATAGCACATCGTATTCGTTGTAACGCTCGATCTGCTCAAGCAACGCCGACTCACCGGTTTCTTTCCACCGCTCATAAAACACGATGCTCGCGCCGGCATTGGTGACGTCGCCGTCGCGCTTGTCCATGTAAAAGTGCTCGATATTCTTGATCGAGTAGCTGGGCTCGGACACCCGGATCGCTTCGCGCACGACCTTGTACAGATCGATCATCTTGCCGTTGCGCAGCAACCAGTCCACTTGTGCTTCACGCGTCCCGTGCTGGCTCATCAGGCGCTTGATGGCCGTCTCTTCGTAGCTGGCGTAGTGGTAAATATGCGCGTCGGGGTAACGCTTGAGATGGCCGATGACCCAGTCGATGAACTGCTCGAAGGCGACCTTTTCTTCTTCTCGGGTATGCGCCCAAAAGGGTTTGAAGGTTTGCTGCCCACCCTCGTCGATGTAAAGACCGAAGAGGTATTCCAGGCCACCCTCTTCCAGCGGGTTGCCCTCCATGTCGAAGAACAGATCACCATCGACCGCCTTGGGCATCCGATAGAAACCACGCCGTTCACCCAAGACAGGCAGGAGCTCGAACAACGGGACATCACTGGAGCGCCCCTGGAACTGCAACCGCGCCTGATGCCGCAACTTGCTCAACGACTCTGTCTGCAATTTCGGGATGCGCAGGTCGTCGGGACTGTCCGCCAGTTGGTGCAATGTGGTCACGCCGGCACTCTGTAACTTCTTGATTTGCGAACGGCTGATACCCGCTACCGCCGAGAGGTGATCGTCCTGCTGTCGTTGTTCGTCGCAGCGATCACGCCAGGCACAGAACCCACAATGCCCGCACGGTTCGGGGTAGGTGACTGGCAGTTCGGCACTGTTCACGAACGCATCGAAACGCTGTAGCACATGTTCCAGATAATCGGCGTAGTCGGCCACCCGAAATGCCTGCTCGGTACGCGCAGCATCACCGAGTACGACGTACATGAACTGTGGCTGCACACCGTGGATCGAGATCAGCATTCGCGAGTAGAGCGCAACCTGCACAAGGAATTTGGCCTTGGCCGTTTTCGCCAGCTTGGTGTCGATAACCTCATAGCTGTGGTCGCCCAGCGCCGACGCTCGCGGCACTTTGCGCAGGAAGTCGGCATGGCCAATATAGGCGCCTTCCTGAAGCGACGCCTGGAAGATGATATCGGCGCCGGCCTTCATGGCCTGGATGGTAAGTTCCACCCGGCGCGCGAAACTCGGATTGCCCTCGGCGATGTCGACTACGTTGGCATTCTCGCTTTTGAGCCGCTCGAAAAAGGCCGCCTCGTGGGCCAAGCCCTTGTCCTGTATCAGTCGGTTCTGATCGCTTGCCGCGGCTTTTTCCATAGGCATGACAAGGTTCTGAAGGTCTAGAGCCGTCAGGTGCTGGCACTCAAGAAAACCGCAGATATCTGAGGCGGAGTACAGCTGAAATCCGTTTCGAGTTTGCATGGTCGCTTCCAGTCCGGTGAAGCGTCCAGGAACGCTTCACGCTGATTGAATGTCGTGTGTGAGTCAGGCGTCGAGCGAACATCCGCGAAAAAACTGCTCGAACAAGGTCGTTGGCAAATGTTGCGCATCGAGCAGGCCGAAGTGCTTGCCCACGTTGCGCCCCAACGCCATCAGAGTCTTGGCAGAGTTCTCGGTACCCGCATATCCGGCGCTCAAGAGGTAGTCGATGCGCTCTTTCTCGGTCGTCGCCCGTAGATACGCATTGCCCGTGATCAATACATCCACCAAACAGACACTTGCCCGTTCATCACTCAGGGTGAACGGCTCCAATGTCTCGGTTGCCAGTGCCGCACACAATCCATCCTTGCCACCGTCGACAATGCGTTCGAGCTCTTCGACCGGTCGGCCGAACAGGTCGAATTCCTCAATGGAAAACGCGAAACAGTAGCCCTGCGCGGTGGCACGCGTGAGCGGGTTCTCGTTACGCGGGTTAGTCACCAGCCATGCAACGAAGGACGCTTTATTGTCGAGCGAACCGCTGTGGCGGAAGGCCAGATAATCCTTCAGGACCTGACTGAAGGGGTGCCCGGTAGGCACCCAGCCAGTGCCATCACGTTCACTTTTCTGCGCATCCATCACTGGCGACGTTGCCTTCGGATCAGACGCCAGCGTCACACCAAAGCACCGCAGGTCATAGCCGAGCATAAAAAGGCTGGCCTCGAACGCGTGGCACCGCGCGGGCAGAGCCCCTTGTTCAGCAAACCAGCCGGTACGCTCGAGCAGGGCTCGGATAATCCACCCCAACCGCACCTGCCAACGTGCCCACGCGGCATAATCGATCGCCGAAAACTGCGGCGCCGCCAGTCCGTTCAAGAACGCTCCCGGGTTGCGGATCTGGCTGCCGCGAGCACCTCCGGACGGGAAAGCCAGCAGAGCTTTGCCGCTCCCCGTCCATTGCTGGCGAAACAGCGAATACAGCATGCCTATCGCTGCGCCGACGCGACTGTCATAGATGGGAGACCCCGACGGATCAAGCAAGGCGTGAATCTTGGTCAGGCCAGCATCGAAACGCTCGACACTGATCGCGTCGAGATCATTCAGATCATTGTCGCCGTCGAGCAACATGAGCCCGGCCATTTTTTGCAGATAGCTCGACAGCTCGCCCTTTGCGGCCAGCCGGTGCAAAAATGGAATGGCTCCCCGGACACCACCCCAACGAAGAATCTGCAAACACGCTTGAAGCGCTTGTTGTTCATCTCCCCGGTTGACCGCACTCGTCAGCCACTCGCTAAGTTGCCCTAGAGAACGCTGAGTTTCAGCCCAGGTTTGTGAATCCACCGAGCTTTGGTTGGTATCTTGCCAGCTTGCTTTCCAGCGATATTGCTCAAGAACCTGCTCGAAACCCTGGACATCAGCCGTTAAACCGCCCAGCACAAATTTGCTCGCCTTGAAGCGCAGCTTGAAAGTCAACGTCGGCAAGTTCACTGCAAGCCATGCGATGAAGGACTCAACTTCAGGTTGCGCCAGAAACTGTTCGCGCTTCATGCAGACCACCTTGCAGGTAATATCGAATGGCCATACCCTAAGCAAAAACAAAGCCTCCGTCCATGTTGTTTGTCCGTACAGGTAAACAAATGGAGCAGGTTCTCAGGCCCTGGATAGACACTTCTCTACCAATGCCTAGGTTTAGCCAAAATATATGTAAAGTTCTCAGACACTTCTATTCTGTCTACGTACTGCCCATGACCTCAAGGATCGGCACCCCATGGACCATCAAGCACTCAAGACCCGTCATCGCCAGGAACGTGAAAGTCATCACCCCAACCTCACCTTGCGTGTTCATCGGGCGCTGAGTTGGCTCAATCGTGCCGAGCAAGCTGACGATGTCGATGGGCGTTTTATCTTCCTGTGGATCGCCTTCAACTCGGCCTACGCCACCGATATTGACGAACAGTACCGCCTTTCTGAGCAAACCACGTTCAAGGCGTTCCTAGACAAACTCTGCGCGCTCGACGCTGCCAACCTGATCGAGAATCTGGTCTGGTCCGAGTTCTCTGGCAGCATTCGCGCGTTGTTGGACAACCCCTTCGTCTTCCAGAGCTTCTGGGATCACCAGAACGGCAAGATCAGCGAGCAACAGTGGACCGAGCGCTTTTCCAGTGGTCGGCGAGCAGCGCAGCAAGCGTTGGCCAACCGCAATACCCCAGCAGTGCTCGGCGTTCTGTTCAATCGAATTTATACATTGCGAAACCAGGTCATGCATGGGGGCGCAACCTGGAACAGCAGTGTGAACCGGGACCAGCTGCGCGACTGCTCAAACCTTCTCGGCAAGTTGGTGCCGGTGATTATTTTGCTGATGCTGGATAACCCGGAAACTCTATGGGGTGATGCTTGTTATCCTGTTGTTGCTTAGGTAGCCCACTTTCCAATCCTGCGAAGACAAACTGAGTGATTCCGCTTGCCGCTTACACTGAGTTGAAGTCATTCCCACGCATTGGAATGTGTGCGAACAACCAGCAGAGCCAATATTTAAGACAGTAGGATAACGACATCCTATTACCGTGTGGGGCACGACGACCAAGTCACAAACGCAGATGCCTGGTGAGGTCGATTCCCGACATGCAGCTCACTGGTTGAAGAAAAAACCCTCTTTCACTTCTTCCGGCACATGACCATACTTCAAGGCCATAAGCCATCACAGCTGCATCGGCGCGAACGCATCTCCAAAAATCGAGGCAACGGAATGAAATATGGAGCCGACCATGGCCTGGATGACATTCAAATCGAACAACGAAACCACCTGCTCGACGATATCCGGACCGGCCTGCGAAACTTCGATGAAGCCTATGCACTTGAGCTTCCACTGATGCGATTCGAAGGCCCCCTTGAACCCGGCCTTTCCTCTAACCTGGTGATCGTTGGCCCGCAGCCTGTCTATGATGAAGCCTGGGTTTATAAAACCCGGGATTTCATTCGAAACAACCTGATCGACCACCTCAGCAAGCAAATATTACGAAGAGTCAGCACACTTGACCGCCACGACTATTGCTTGAGGGGCAGCTCCTATGCCATTGCCCTTAAGCTTTGCACTACCCATCCCCTCAAGTATCGAACGGGCTTCGGTGATGAGCGCAGCGATTTCAGACTCGACTGCGACACAGGCAAGCTTGCCCTGACATTCAGCGACATTGTCGACCGTGTCTCCGAGGGGTATGAGCGCAACCACATGACCTACCGCCTGTGGAACGATAAATCTCTGGAACTACTGGCCCAATTCCTATTTTCCGGGGAGTGGGACAGCACGGTTTTCGAGGGTGGAGCCCTGTGGGAGGAACTGAGTAGCGAGGGGGAACCGGCCAGTCTTGAATCCTTCATCGAATCGGTCGATCAGACCATTTTCGACTTGCCGATGGAACGAATGACAGAAGCCAGCTTTCCAGACTATTCGGGCATTATCTTCACTGAGTACGTTCCTGCGGAGAACATGTCGCCAGCACAAAAGGAGCAGCTCTATCGGCAGTACGTCAACCTGCTTGCGACCTGAGACAATCGACTACACCATGACAAGCCAGCTCGCAAGGCCATTAAAACGAGCCTGCTGTTTACCGCCAGCAGGTCCACTTGTAAGGCGTGTTTTGCCAACCAATCGTTTGTGACGACCGATTTGATGACGGCCGTACTCAAAATACTCATGTAGATGCACCGACTTGACCACTCAATTGCATTCCCATAGACCCGCCAATTGCATTCGGGCTGATGCTGATCGCACTCAATTCGTCTAGCCATACAGCGCATCACAATTTGACTCAAAAAAAACATAGTCCTACATCACTGCCATGACATCCACCCCATGGAACTCAGAACCATGTCATTGCAATGTCCTCTGTGTAACTCCCCCAAGATCGCATCTTTACAAACGGCCATGAAGATTGGCGCAGCGGTTGGAACCGTCGGAGGAGCCGCTCGTGGTGCGAGCGCTGCACTGGCTGCAGGCCAGATGGGGGCTGCTGTCGGCGCTATTGCCGGCCCGCTTGGCATCACCCTCGGCACAGTCTCTGGTGCCATCCTCGGCGGGCTCGCTGGAGGTGCAGGCGGCTGCACCCTCGGTGCTCAGCTCGGCGAAAAACTCGATCGCCATGTGTTCGCCAACAACCTCTGCCTCGCCTGCAATCATCGCTTCAACCTACCAACCTAATCCTCTTACAACGTTCTTCGGCCAATGCTGCGCGAGCGCAGCATTTATGCCGGCACGCACCCAAAGGAATTACTCCCATGGCTCATCTCGTCGAACAAATGGCATACGTTGGCGCTACCCCTTGGCATGGTCTGGGTAACCGGCTGACGCAAAAGCAACCGCTCGAAGTCTGGCAGCGGGAAGCCGGCATGAACTGGCAGATTCAGGAAAGTCCTGTTCACTTCAAGGCCGACACTATCGGCAACCTGGGCACGATTCACGCCTTTCCGGAACAGAAGGTGCTATATCGCTCCGACACCAAGTCCCCCTTGTCGGTGGTTTCCAACCGCTACCAGGTCGTGCAGCCTCGTGAGGTACTGGAGTTCTACAGAGATCTGACTGAGGTCTCCGGTTATGAGTTGGAAACAGCTGGGATACTCAAAGGTGGCCGCAAGTTCTGGGCTCTGGCCAGGACCGGGCAGACAACCGTGCTGAAGGGGAACGATCAGGTCAATGGCTATCTTCTGTTAGCCACCTCCTGTGACGGCACGCTGGCCACCACCGCGACCCCGACAACCGTGCGTGTAGTTTGCAACAACACCCTGACCATCTCCCTGAACGGCGCTACCCGCGCAATCAAGGTGCCGCACAACACGCGCTTTGATCCGCAGGCCGTGAAGAAACAACTGGGCATCGCCGTCTCGCAATGGGATGAATTTATGTACCGAATGCGCGCACTGGCGGAGCGCAAGGTGCAGTGGCATGAGGCGATGGGCTTCTTCATGAATGTGCTGTGTGATGTGGCCCCCAATAGCAAGCTGCCGGAAGTGCTTCCGAATGAGCGAGCGCTGCGCAAAGTCCAAGGGCTGTACGAAGGCCAAGGTCGTGGAGCCACGCTTGAATCAGCTCAAGGAACTGCATGGGGCTTGCTCAACGCCGTGACGGAGTATGTCGATCACGAGCGACGCGCCAGGAGTACCGAATACCGAATGGACTCTGCGTGGTTCGGAGCCGGTGCAAGTATCAAAGAGCGCGCACTGAACGCAGCCCTGCAACTCGCCGCCTAGCCCCACTCCCCCTTCAACTATTAAAGCGCCTGGTCAGCTCCTGCTGGCTGGGCGTTTTTTATGCCGAACAGGAAATCATCATGGCTACGCAAACACTGCAAAACTCCAACGCCAAACCACGTCCAGCCTTGCGCCTTGTCGGTACCAAACAACTACCGCGTGAGGACTGGCTGGCCGTGCGTAAACAAGGCATCGGCAGCTCGGATGCAGCCGCCGCTGTAGGTCTTAACCCTTACAAATCCCAGCTGGAGCTATGGCTGGAGAAAACTGGCCGTGATACCTCACTGCCCAAGATAGATCCCAATGACGAAGAGAGCCCTGCTTACTGGGGCAACATCTTGGAGCCGATTGTCGCGACGCATTACACCAAGCGTAGTGGGCACCGGGTACGACGCATCAATGCCGTGTTGCAGCATCCTGATCCTAAACTGCCCTGGATGCTGGCCAACATCGACCGCGAGGTCATCGGCGCCGACGATGTGCAGATCCTTGAATGCAAAACTGCTGGTATCAACGGCGCACGCCTCTGGAAAGAAGGCGTGCCGGAGTATGTGCAGTTGCAAGTCATGCATCAGCTAGCCGTCACCGGCAAACAGGCGGCGGATGTGGCGGTACTGCTGGGTGGCCAACACCTGGAGATCCATCGCATCGAACGAGACGAGCAGATGATTACTCGGTTGATCGACCTGGAGCGGCTGTTTTGGGATTACGTGGTCAGTGATACCCCACCACCGGCCGACGGTACGGCCTCAGCGGAAGCCGCGTTGCGCTGCCTCTACCCCGAGGACAACGGCCAGACGCTGGATTTCAGCCAGCACACGGAGCTGGCCACCACCTACCTGGAGCTCAAGGCTGTTCGCCAGAGCATTGCTCAACAGGAGGAACGCGAGGCACAGCTCAAGCAAGTCCTGCAGCAAGCCATGGGCGCAGCCACCCGTGCCGAATTTACCGAAGGCTACATCAGCTGGAGGAAGGCCAAAGACAGTACCGGGCTAGATGTCGAGCGGATGCTCAAGGAAAAACCCTACCTGCAGATCCGCTACCCAAAGATCAAAACAGGAAGTCGTCGTTTCCTGATCGCCTGACTCTACCCACCGAACATAAACCACCTGGACCGTTTACATCCCGGTGGCTTTTTTATTTTCAGATCAAGGATAACCGCCATGCTCAAAGGTTTAGCGATCACCCCTCCAGTACTCGGACGTATTTCCATCGGCAAGGTCGTCGAGAAAAACGGCAAACGTCTGCCGGAGAAAGATGATCAGTTCACTATTACTTCGCAGGTACAGAGCCGCGACGGCTGGCTGCTGCACCCGCTCAATGAGGAACTGCGCAATGGCCAGGACGGCAAGCTGCGCAGCATTCCGATTCGGCTGCTGTTCAACGAGCCGGACCTCAACTTTCGCGCGGACTACAGCCTGTTCGACCGCACCACCGGCCGACCGCTGTGCGTCGGCAATGGTGAGACCTGCAAGCGTTTGACCAAGGACGGCATCCAGTCGCTGCCCTGTCCTTCACCAGATGGCTGCTCACTGGCCCAAGGCAATGCCTGCAAACCTTACGGCCGGCTGAACGTGGTTATTGGTGACGATGATCCTCTGGGCAGTTTTGTCTTCCGTACCACCGGGTTTAACAGCATTCGCACCCTGGCAGCGCGTCTGCACTACCTACAAGCCATCTCCGGCGATCGATTGGCCTGTCTGCCGTTGGAGCTGCGTCTGCGTGGTAAGTCCACTCGGCAGAGCCACGGTACACCGATTTTCTACGTCGATATCACGGCTCGCAGCGGCCTGAGCCTAGAAGACGCCTTGCTGGAAGCCAAGCAGCTGGACGAAACCCGACAAGCCTCGGGCTTTGACCAGAGCGCCTTGGATCACGCAGCCCGGCAGGGCTTTAACAATGGGGCCTTTGAAGACAGCGAGGAGGACACCGGTGCCATCGTCGAGGAGTTCTTCCCCGCCATTGAAAATCAGCCCAGCCCTATAGAGCCTCAAGCCCAACGGGCAGCGCCTACCAAACCCTCACTCGCCCAAAAGCTGGAGTCGCAAGCCACGCGGCACAACGGCAAGCCCACCGTCCAGTAACCGCGTTTCTCAATCCCCTTCGTTCTCACTCTTTCGGACAGGAATACCCACATGAAATATCACAAACTCATAGCCGGTGAAACCACCGGCACCTATGTCATGGAATCACCGGTCACCGAGGCCGATATCCTGCAGATGGCGCAACAACTGGCAATGAGTCGTCTGTCGAAAGGCCGGGCACTGACTGAGCCCAAGCAGGTCTTCAGCCACCTGCAAACACTGCTGCAGTACCACGAGCACGAAGTCTTTGCTTTGCTACTGCTCGACACCAAGCACCGGGTAATAGGCTTCAGGGAGCTATTCCGAGGCACCCTGGATGGGGCCAGCGTATACCCGCGGGAAGTGGTCAAGATCGCTCTAGAGCACAACGCCGCGGCCGTAATTATTGTTCACAATCATCCCTCCGGCGATCCTGAGCCCAGCCAAGCCGATCGCACGCTCACTGTCACCCTCAAGAACGCCCTCAACATGGTTGGTACCCGGATATTGGATCATGTCGTGGTGGGCCATGAAGGCTGCGTGTCGTTTGCTGAACTAGGATATTTGTAAAAAGATGGCTAACCGCCTCCATGGTTGCCTTTTGCTATCCCGAGGCCGCCACCGAGGCGGCTGGCGGGGCTTTATTTTTTCGTTAAGTCTGGTCAACAGACTGGATAACCCCAAAGTGCTGGCCCACACGCCTTTGAGACGATTGAATATGTTGTCCCTCCTGGGCTCGAACTTACACAGCGCATTGAAGGAATCGTAGTTCAACAGAGTCAGCCAGAACACCGGACCTGAATACATGCCCGTATATGGACTCCTCCCCATTGCAAGCCCCTTCGCGTTGGCACCCGTGGCCTCTTCGCCCAGGCTACAAGAATGGCGAGAAGGTTGGCTACAATGGGTCAGGCGCCCCCCCATGCAAGGAGAACGCCCGCTTGATCGACAGGGGATGAGCTCAGACTCAAACCTTGAAACGCCCCACCAACACTTCCAGCTCATGCCCCAGACGTGCCAGCTCGATGCTCGAAGAAGCGTACCGCTTTGTACGCCCGCCACCAGCTTTTCAATTTCTTCGGTGGATTGCTGGGTACGCAAGGCCAGGCTACGCACTTCATCGGCCACAACGGCAAACCCCTCACGTCCAGCCTCACCCGCCCGAGCTGGTTCGATGGCCGCATTAAGCGCCAGCAGGTTGGTCTGCTGCGCAACAGCCTTGATGACGTCCAGGACAACGCCGATTTTATCGCTTTGCTCCTTCAGATGGTTCACCGTCTCGGCAGAACTCCCACCTCCCGCGCCAGCCGCTCGATCTGCTCGATGGCTTCACCGACAATCTTGTCGCCTTCCCGAACTTGCTGATCGGCGGTTGTCGTCACCTCTCAAGCCTCTTCGGCGTTGCGCGCCACTTCCTGCACGGTTGAAGGCCAGCACAAGCGGGCCTGCTGTTATGCCGGAACGTCCTGACTTTCATCTTTATAAAGAATAGGAGCCAGCTGAATCATGAGCCGCTGCTTTAACTTCTCCAGGTCGTCAGTGCACAGGTTGAGGCTCTTGAGATGTTCAAGCAGCTCACTCTGGCCAGGCTGGCCGAATGCCAGGCGATACAAGGATAAGATTTTCAGCATCTGCGGATAGCGTTGTTGCTCCTGACTCATCGCCATGACTGGAACCAGACGACGAATCTGAGCATCGCCTTCGGGATAGTGCCAGTAAGGTACGAGGTCGGTTTTCCAGGGCATTTTTGCAGCGTTCTCAAAGAGTGTTGCCCACCGCTGGGACGACTCGGTCTCTTTGGAAAGCGCCTGGACCACCCGCCGTCTCACGACCAATGACTGGTAGCGATTCACTCGTCCTTCACGCTGTTCCAGGTCAATGGGATTGCTTGGCAGGTTCCAATGCACGACATCACTACAATACCAATGGAAATCCAATCCTTCTTGACCAATCGACGTCGAGGCGAGAACAAACGGACGAAACGGCGAGTTGAAGCTCTCACGGATACTGACGACCCGTTCCTGACCTGCTTCATCACTGGCCTTCTGTGTACCGAGCTGCACTGCGTAGTGACAACGCAAGTGAGTGCTGTCATCGATCGGACCGGCTTTCCAGACTTTCACGCTGGACGGCTTAGTGCGCAGCGAATTATCGATGGCTTTCACCGCGCCATCGACACCGCTCGATGAGGAGAGCATGTAGAAATACTCCTCCAGCATCGCTTGCAGCCCCCCTTCAGCGCAGTATTTGACAATGCCTCGCCAGTGCTGTCGTTTGCTGATGCGTTTGATGACGGCGCTACCGCTGACCCCATTGAACAAGCTGACGAACGCCAAAGCGATGGAGCTGGCATGCCCGGAATTCATCGTTGGATCATCTTCGCTATAGGTCAGAGACAGTGCGCGATACGCACATATGGCGGGTGAACCAACAGACAACCAGGCGAGATACTCTGGCAAATCGGCAGGCATTTCACCGAGCTCTTTAATGCTGTCCAGCCGCTGAGAGATATCGTCCACTCGCCCTAGAATGTTGTCGTGAAAATCAGATCCGTCGCAGATACTCGCGATCCAGTCCTCGTACCAATTGTCATTGTGCAAGCGGTCGAGCAACATTGGCCCCAGCACATACCAGTGATTCTGATTGCGACTTCCGCTATGCCCTGCGGCCAGCGGTTTGAGCAGTCCGGCAAAATGTTTGACTCGCTCGGCAAGCAAATCTTTAAGCGATGCATCACTTCGCTTCAGCGGGACATCGATCAACACTTTGCTCGGATAAACCAGCGACCAGTACGCAAGATCGCCAGCGTCCAGCCGGATCAGACGATTCAGTTCATGATGGCTGGCGGATTCATCTCGCGCCTTACTCCTTGCCTTGCGCGGAAAATAATCAGCCTCAGGCTGACGTCGACCTAACACCCGCCTCTCGGATTCATAACTCAACAAACCACTGAGCATCCGCGGGACCATGGCCCAGGCAGAAAATAACAGCGTTTTGCTGAATGTTTCGTGGCCGACAAAGACACCTACCAGCGGATAGTGGGGCATGCTGGGTGGTACCCACAGCAGCATTTCCGGCCCACTTTTCTTACCGTCACCAAACAAATGAGAAGTCAACGACCGCACCCGAGGATTGGGGGCATCCCGTGCGACATTCAACTTATAGTCGTTGACCTGATCCCGAGGCAGCCAAAGGCTCTGACTGCGCTTTACCCACTTGCGCACTTCGGGATCACTCTCGAACTTGCTCTGCAATACATCTTGCAGTTTGTAGCCTGTGCTAAACGACAGCGGCCATGCGGCTGACTTGTAGAAATCCATCATCTGCCGGGAGAAACTCAGGTTACGGTCCTTCTCAAGCAATCTCCCCAGTCGATCCAGCTCTATATAGGCCTTGATGTCCTCAGTACGCAATTCAGCGCTGCAGTCGAAAGGAGACGCATCGATCAGGCGATTTACGTCCACGGCTATCTGGCTTCGTTCGGTACGGACAATAAGCGGGCGCAGCAGGCTTTCAACCTGCTGGCGAGGGCGCTCATCCAGATCATCAACCTTCACGCCGGCTTGACGCAGGCGCTGCAATTCCGACTTGAGCATTTTGCGCACAGGCTCATAGGTCGTAAGCGGGGTCAGGTTCAGAAAACTCAGTATTTGCTCCAGCTTGGAAAGGTGTCCGTCGTCGTTTTCGTCATCGGGGATGGTGCTTAGTGCCTTGAACGGTGTCGCCGAGAGTAAGATGATCTTGCTGCGGCGGTTCTTGCGGAACACCTGCTGGGCAATCATCGAGTGCTCGTTACCCTCAGACTGGTCGAGCAAACTTTCAAACCGCTGAAACTCGTCGAGGATGAACAAATCCGCCTGCAGATGCGCCGCGCAAGATCCAGCAAAAAGTACGCGTAGCCGACGCAACAGGCTGTACTCTTCGGGGCTTTCTCGGTTAACGCCAGTCCGGGCGATCTTCGTCAGCACCTCCATGTTGGACCGGGCCTCACCCGGAGCAACTTCCATCAGCTTGTGATGAAAGTCTTCGACGATCTTTGTATTAAGTCCGCGACCCTGAATTTCCTGAAGCCCGTACTCCCACCCCTCGACGTCTTGCACCCGATCGCGAAACAGATCAGATAATTTGCTCTGCAGTGGGGCGACCTCTTTATGTTGAAGGAGGGCCGCAAAAATCACCAACCGCTCGCGTTTGTTGCCCGCGCCGTAAGTCATCGAAAAAGAAGTACTGGGCGTGAGCGTACAAACTTCCAGCAAGGCTCCGTCGCCCAGATCCGGTTGAGGAAGCAGCGCAACTTCTGCCAGCCTCGAAAAAGAGGGCTCGCGCACCAGTTTCGCCATGCTCGGGTCTTTGAAAACCGCAAGTTTGGAGCGGTTTTCAGTCGCCAACGCGAGGTTGGAACAGATGTACGTGACGCGAAACGGCCGGGGCTCAAGCCAACCCAGTAACAAAGATGCGATGACACCCTTGGCAACTATCGTTTTACCCAGTCCCACCTCATCGGCCACCAAAATCCGGTGACTATGGCTGGGGTCATTGAATAAAGAAGTTATCCGTTGCACCGTAGCCTGTTGGAAATCCTTAAGCCCTGAGAGCGTGGACCTTAACTCTAGGCAAGCGCGCTCATGCGTCGTTATGCTTGTATTCACGATTTTTCCGTCCCTAGAAATGCTTTGTAGTTGTCCCATAACCGGTTGAAGTCATCGGGTATACGACCTTCCACAGATCGCAGATGACTGAGTACTGCCTCTATCCGCTGCAGTTTTTCGGGCTGCCGTGCTGCACACAGCAATAGAGACTCGTAGATGGGCCCACCCATAAAATGGCTCAGCAAATTGTCAGAGCCCTCAGGTGCTGAGCCCCCAGGATCGCGGGCGAACCATTCAGCTTTTTCATGATCGGGCTGCAACAACATCTGTATGTATGCCAACAGCTTGTGCGGACTATCGATCAAATCGCTGATGATTTTCTGCTCTCGACCGTCCCCACCGTCAATGACGAGCGAAGCCTTAATTACCCGTTCGATAGACTTTTCGCCGACCTGCACTTTGACAACCAGAAAAGCACTGATCTGCGAAAGGCTTAGTCGATCCCACACCAGCGTCGCATCCAGGTCCTGATAGCCTGGAACATCCAGAAACCGCACCTGGACCGACTCGGAGTTTGCAAGTCTCGGCGCTGAACACAGAAGTTCACACCTGTAGGTGAGGTCCGCATTCACCCTTGCTCTGACATTCCAATCGTCCGTAATCAATGCGTGCAAGAGCTTGCGTAGGCCTGCTTCGTCTGAATCCTGCTCTTGCTGTTCCTGATTCTGGAACAGGTGAGGAGCAAAAACTCCTGACGGATTTTCCTCGCTACCAACCAACTCCAATTTCAATTGGTCGGCCGACTGGGCGATACCCGAGCTTGAAAGGCGCAACATGAATTCAGTGTTACGAGGCTGTGCTTGCCTGAGACCACCAAGCGCTGCCTTGGTCGCATTGGCGGAGCCCACGTGCCAGTGACTGGTAGCGCCGTTTTGGACCAAAACCAGCTTGGCATGCAGGTTTTGCGATTTACTGTTATCCAAGTGATCTTCGCCATTGACCACACGCTGATTAAGGGCAAAACATTCCCAACCCGCCAGTTTCTCAGCCCCAAGTTGCTCCAACTCTTCAGCACGACTGAATAGCCAATGGCGCTCGCCACGCTCTTTGAGCATGTCGAGTGCCTCCGCATGCAGAAAAGGCGATATCACCAGCACAGTATTCGTGGAGCCACCCAAGTCCAGCGGAACTTGCTGTGCCTTACCCAACAAGGTTTTTAGCTCTCGAAAACCATTGGGCTTTTGCCAGACGACACGGGGCAATTCTTTCTTGAATAGAGTGAAAGCCGGGGCGAAATCCAACGCTTTGTCTTTATGCCTAGCGAAAGGTGCGAGCTCCTGCAAAAGCTCCAACAGACCATCATTCTCCCGACTGCTTTCCGTGGTCACCTCCCCTTCAAGCGCGACCGCCAGATCCCAACTGCGGTCAAACGTCAGATTGCGAGACAACACCAGTAACCGGTAGCGCACTTGCCGGGTGTCATTGATGAACCGCAACAGCCATATCTTGGGGTGGAAGGAGCTGAAGACCCCGCTTGGAACCATGGGCACCAAACAAGGTTCGAGGAGCGTAAACAGTGGGGTGAACGCAACGGGAACCTTGATATTGCCTTGCTGAAAAAAGACTTTCAGTTTGCCTTTGAGCTGGCGGATACCCTCAAGCGCAGCCAGCTTACCGCCATGCGGGTTGCCCTCCAGTGTGCCGTTCAGGGACAGTGCCAGGGGCAGACACAGCAAGGTATCGAGCTCCAGTGAATAACTGGTTGCCACCGCGTAACTCAGTTGAAACCCCTCCGGGGCCTGTAGCTTTTCACCGTAATCAAGGCGATCGACACTAGGGTTCAACATGGCAAACCCTCCTGAATATCGCGGAGAATGGTGCGTACCTGAGCCCACCGGAAATCAAGACGGCTCATACCAATCCATCGATAGTTATCAGGTAAACGTTTTTTCAGAATCGACCGTTCTTTTTTGTTTCCCAGAGCCTGTTTTTCGACCAGAGCATCAAGCACGACTACCGACGCGTTATTGGCGAGGCGCTCGCTCCACTCCATCAAGAATGCGCCCGTCCGGCCTTGCAGCGTGATTTTGGTGGCTGCCAGCCACTGCAGAACCTGTTCAGGTCCAGCCTGACGAACCTTACGCCAGTCGAGCCAGTGCGACTCGTACTGATCGAGCAAATCCTCGCGCTGATTATTCCGAGCCACCACAATGTTGAAGCGAAGATGGGCACCGTAAATCAGCTCACTGAATGCATAAGCCATCTCTACCGTGTCGCGGGTGCGCTGAGCCAAGTCAGGCTTTGCCGCTACCCACACGGCAAGTTGAGCGAAGCCCGCCAGATCCTCATCTAAAACCTCTTTCAACAGGCCACTGAGCTCAAACTGCGATGGCAGGCTATTGATCGGACCGTTTTGAAGTTTGTCGCTGAGAAACACCGCCTCGGACTCGGTCAAGGTGATATGAACATCCTCGATCCATTGCGGATCGTATCGATCGAGGTGAACTCTGCTATCAGTCGAGACACCATCGGCATCGTCGGCCTCATCTAGCAGGCTGCTTCCCAGGCTGCTTTCGGGAGGTTTGACTGACTGCAAGAATTGATTAAGCGAAGCCTGGGTATTGATAATGCCCCAAGTACGTAATGCCACCCAATAGACAGACGATGGCAATCGTGCAACCGATTCGCCTTCCTTCATCGTTGAGCCGATGATGCCGGTCACACCCTCATTCTGGTGTTGCAGGGTCAGAGCCCTGGCAAGCTGATTTTCCTGCTGTTCAAGATACTGCTGCGGTGACTGCTTGCGTTGTTGCGCTGGCTTGAGCGCCAGATAATCGCGAATGATCCGTGGAATGGTTATCAGGTATTTAGCGCGGGTTTGAATGGTCGAAAACCCAGGAAACATAAGGTCGGCAAAACCATCGCGCAAGGCACCGATTCCGAGTTCATCAAGGGTTCCAGGTTCTGAGAGCTGCTTGATCACATCCCTCACCCGATCCCTGTCCTCGGATGAAAAATCCACCCAACCCATTTCACTTTTATTCAGCATACCGATGACCCTTTCCCATGGCGTCCCACTGACGACATCCTTGCTAAAAATCGTGCGTCAGCATGCCGCAGGCTCTATTTCATAGCAATTAGCCATTATCAGCGATCATTCAACAAACAAAAGAGTGACTTCTGGCCACGACGGAATGAGTCGCGAGCGATCTGACCGCCCTCCCGATGCCAGCCTGCTCCTGGCAATTCTGCTGCTGTTCCGAGCCTGATGAAGACCGCGACACATTACGACGCCCCCCTGGCTCATGATTGTGTCTCGTCAGTATCAGGAGTAGTCGCCGTGCCCATCCCGCGTTCACTGAACCGCAGCAAAGTACGTAGTTCCGGCCCGCACAACGCGGATACCTGCACCCTGACGCTCAAGTGGTCTTTCATAATGATGCTCGAGTTGGGCGGGCATCGGAATCTTATCCAGCGCCATGGCTTCAACGATGACGAACTGGCCATCGAGTTGGGACTGCAAGCCCTGATCGATGAAGAAGACTTCCATCCGCGCCAGGCGCTGCTGCGCCTGAAGGGCGAGCGCAAGTTGTTTGATGAAACGTTTACCGACTGCGATTACCCCGACCTGCTGGAAGATAATCTCGACGCATTGGGAGAGTTGCTCAGCCTGGATGCAGCAGAACTGCGAATTCTCGGTTTTTGTGTCCTGATGCAAACCGATCCGACGCTCAATAACGCTGCCGACCTACTGGGCATGCTCGGCTTCAACCGCATGATCGCTGTTCTCAGCGCCTTGCTGGAAATTCCGCAACTGCAATTGACACGTTACCTGAGCAATGACGGTCGACTGGTCCGGGCGGGTTTGCTTGAGGTCAATACCATGTCCTCGGCGGTCACCACCCTGAGCAGCCGCTTGAGCGTGGGTAACTCTGATCTGCCGGGGCTGATGCGTTTCAATCAGGACGAGCCCATCGAGCTGTTCAAGTATGCGTTCAGACTCAGCCCGCCGGGCACACTGCAGCTCGATAACTACGAACATCTGCGTCAGCACGTCGGTATTGCCCAAGCCTACCTGGGCAAGGCATTGGCTGAAGGCCGTCCCGGGGTGAACATTCTCCTCTACGGCCCGCCGGGGACGGGCAAGACGCAACTCAGCCGCTTGCTCGCCAAGACACTGAATACGACCCTGTATGAGATCGCCTGCGCCGACAGCGACGGTGATCCGGTCAGCGCCAGCCAACGCCTGTGTGCATTGCGCTCTGCCATGAGCGTCCTGCATTCGCAAAAATCGCTACTGGTCCTGGACGAAATCGAAGATATTTTCGATAGCCCCATGCCTATGGGGATCGGCGCCCGAAGCAAGGCGCAAAAAGGATGGATCAATCGGATGCTAGAGGAAAACACCCTGCCCTGCTTCTGGCTGAGCAACAGCGTCGAGTCATTGGATGCTGCACATATCCGCCGCTTCGATCTGGTCATTGAGCTGCCCAACCCGCCCCGGGCGCAGCGCGAGCAAATCGTCAGAAACTGCAGCGACAACAAGCTAGGCAGCGAACTCGTGGAGAGACTCGTCGATCACGAGCATACGACCCCGGCAGTGATCACCCGCGCAGTGCGCATCGCCCGCAGCCTGAATCCCCGCGCCGGCAAAGCACTCGATGCGACGATCGAGTGCCTGGTCGATAGCACGCTCAAAGCCCAAGGTTTTGAAAAGCTGGAATCCGTACATGGCCAGCGGCTGCCGAGCTTCTATTCACCCGATCTGATCAACACCGACGTGTCCCTCGACGGACTGGTCGAAGGCCTGCGCAAACATGGAGAAGCGCGCTTGTGTTTCTATGGACCGCCCGGCACGGGCAAAACCGCCTTCGGCTGCTGGCTGGCACAGGAGTTGGACAAGCCACTGATGGTGCAGCGTGTATCAGACCTGGTTTCACCTTATGTCGGCATGACCGAACAGAATCTGGCTAAAGCTTTTGAAAAAGCCAGTCAGGACGACGCTGTGTTGCTCCTGGATGAAGTCGACAGCTTTCTGCAAGATCGGCGCAAGGCCAGACAAAGCTGGGAGGTAACAGCCGTCAATGAAATGCTTACCCAGATGGAAAGCTATCGCGGCCTGTTCATCGCCTCGACCAACCTGATCCGCGATCTGGACGAAGCGTCACTACGCCGCTTCGATATGAAGATTCATTTTGGCTACCTCGGTCAGCCGCAGGTGCAACAGTTGTTCGGTGCACACCTTTTGGCACTCAAGCTCAAGGATCCAGCCAAGACAGCCGGTATGCGATTGAAAAACGAACAGCAATTGACGCCCGGTGACTTTGCGTTGGTGGCCAGGCGGGCGCGCTTCAAGCCCTTCACGAATGCGAACGACCTGGCCAGTGCGCTGATCGCTGAAACACGCCTGAAGAATGCTGGCCAGCAGCGACCTATCGGCTTCATTCATTGACAGCGCCGATTTCGCGCCGGGCGCTGACTGGCATATTGCCATATAGCGCCCTTGCCGCCATGCTGAGCTAAAGCACTACACAAGGAAGCCCGTCTTGCCCTCCGCCAAAGCCCACTCCACCGTCAGTCGTCAGTGGGAATTGCTTCGTCAGTTGCCGTCGAAATCACCCGGAATTACCACCGCAGAACTCGCCGCGCGCCTGCACTCGGCCGGTTACAAAATCAGCAGGCGCACGATTGAACGCGACCTGATTGATCTGTCGCTGATGTTTCCCCTGCAATGCAACGACGCAAGCGCACCCTACGGTTGGTACTGGCAACCCGGCATCAGCGTCGAGCTGCAGGGCATCACACTAACCGAGGCGTTGAGCCTGGCCTTAGTAGAAGACGCGATCCGCCCGCTACTGCCGAACAGCATGCTCAGAGTACTGGAGCCTCGTTTCAACCATGCTCGGCAAAAACTCAAGACCTTGAGCGAGGATAATCACGCCGCTCGCTGGCTGGATAAAGTAGCTAGCGTACGCCCGGACTTGAACCTGCAAGCGCCGGATATTCCCGAGGAAATCCTGGAAACGTTGCAACAGGCCTTGCTGGAGGAGAAGCAGTTGCAGTGCCAGTACTACTCCGCGCACTCCGACAAAATGAGCCAGCTGACACTCAACCCACTGGCCTTGGTGCAACGCGGGCTGATCACCTACCTAATCGGCACCGCCCACTCCTACACTGACGTGCGCCAGTACGCGTTACACAGATTCCGCGAACTAACCCTCATGCCCACCGCAACGCAGGGGCTAAAGGATTTCAATCTACAGGCCTACTTGAGTACCGATGCGCTGCAATTCGGCAAGACCGAAAAAATCGCCTTCCAGGCCTGGCTAAGCGAGAAACAGGCACGCCTGCTACGAGAAACTCCGCTGAGCGCGGATATGGCTCTAACCGACCTTGGCAATAGCAATGGCTATCGAGTCACGGCAACGATCAGCGATAGCTGGCAACTGCAGTGGTGGATCCTGTCGCTGGGCGATGCTCTGGTGGTTGAGAGGCCGCTGAACCTGCGCGCGCAGATCGCGGAGAAGTTGAGGAGTGCTGCGGCTGGATATGAGTGAGAGTGGAACAATGCTGGCTGTACAAAAACGAGGCTGGTTATTGGCATCCCGAACCTGCCTGTTTCAGATCCGACTGGTACCGAAGCTAAGACACCCATTGCCATGTCCCTGCCTGAAATCAACCTGCTAGCAGAGTGGAACCACATCGCAACTTTTTGAAAGCGCGCCGTGACATTTTGAAAAGTGAACTTCATTGCTCACGGCAAGCGACGTGGTAGCAATCGCACCAAACTGGGAGCGTAGAGACCTGCACCTAGTGTTCCAGCCATGATTGGCTCGCTTTCATCGATCCGTACGTTCTACGGCGGCATAAGGCGTTTTCTGGAGCTTCCAATGAGTGAACTTTTCTCTTTCCTCTCGTCTGCACTACTGGATCGGGGCTTTTTAATCGAAACCATCGGTCAGGATATTTACCTGACTGATAATGCGTATTTGCACGACTACAAGAGCGGCAGCCGCCTTAGTCTTCAAGGCGGTCACGACCAGGCGGATAGTGACTTTCTTCGGAAAATGCTCGAACAACTCGATCTAGGTGGCTTAAAAAAGACATCGTCCGCCAACCGGCCATTACGCCTAGATGCATGTGATCAGCGCCTAGCGCCTTGGCAAGTTGATAAGCTGTTTCGCTCTCAGCATGTACGACAGGAGTCCGGTTATAACCTCTTTGAGGCTCGACCAAGCAATTTCAAACGCCGTGTGCATGGCCAGAAGATCTCTGTCGCCGTACTCGACACACATATTGCCCTGCTGGTCAAAGGGTTATCTGCGGTAGGTTGTTTCACCTACTCGGCGTGTGAAGGCCATGAAAACCATGCCGTGACAGGCAGTCTCCCACTGCATGTGGGGCTCGTTGGTGAAGCCAGCACGGCTTGGGCCTTGCAACTACTGGCGGATGCCAATATGGCAGGCGTCGTAATGCCAGATCTGCACATCCAGGGCGACATGCTGCGCGAACGCCAAGCATCGGTCGACAGCGAACAACGCGACCTGGAGAAGGTTCGGCAACAGGCTGTCGCTCTGGGCCGCTATCTTTACACCCACCGGCAGCGACTCCGCAGCAAGCGTTTGCTCTGGGCAGAGCAGTACCAACTGTCTGTTGCGCAAGATACCGACAAAGCTAGCAAGGACAGACTGGCCGAAAAAAAGCCGCGACGGTTTCGTGTCCGCCTGGTTGACGCGGACGACTATGCAATCGAATTCACGATCGACAACTACAAGACTCTCGAGACGGAGTGCCGAAAAGCATTGCAGGCATGGTTAGTACTCCGACGAGACTCAGCACCTGCCCATGTATCAATACGGGCCGCCAAGCTGGAGACCCCGGATGAGTGGAAAACCCCTTGGGGCGACTCTAAGCCTGTGTGGTTGAAAGTCTTATCTGTTGAAGCCAAGCAGTGCGAAAAAAGTGAGTTGAAAATCCTGACCCGACGTCGGGCGAAGCCCAAGAGTGACTCCGTAGAAACCAGGTGGTTAGGGTTGTGGATGGGGATACGGGAGGCTTTTCCTGAGGACTTTGAGACATCCTTGTAGCGTAAGCCTCCAGCCCAGCCACCTTTACTCGGTGGCGGATCTCAACGGCAGCAGCTCATCCAGCCGGCTATTCGGCCAGGTCGGCAACTTCTCCAGCGTGTCTTTCAACCACGCACTCGGCTCGATACCGTTCAATTTGGCTGTCGCCAGCAAACTCTGGATCGCCGCCGCCCGACGACCCGCGCGCTCTGACCCGGTAAACAACCAAATCTTGCGCTTATGCCAACGTTGGCATAAGCACAAGGAATGGTTACTCCGCGACACGCCCAAGGGCGCCACTGCCAGCGCGTAAATTTACAGCCTGGTCAAAACGGCCAAAAGCCAGGAACCCTATACGTGGCTGCACCACGTACTGGAGCGTTTGACGCTGGCGGCTTCGATTGAATACTTTGAAGCCTTGCTGCCGTGGAACTGCTCCCTGACTATCTCGCGCTAAATACACACATCGTTTTTTTGCCATGCGTGGTTTATGGGTCGCTTACAAGCGAACGCCCGTGGGCGTTCGCTATCAGCCTGTTTTTTTCTTATGCCTGGCACCAAGCAGCAATCAGACTGCCAACTAGTTGGTCACCATAAACAACTTACGAGTCAGCAGCCGGCTCAAGCCTGACAAAGGTCACGCTGAACTCTTTACACTGCCGATGCTGCTGCAAACGATTGGCAAAACTGAAGGCATCATTCAGCTCAAAGCGCTGAAACACATCCAAGCCACGACCAAGCACAATTTTCCAACCCGTATCGGTGGTGATGTCACGGTCATGCTTGGTGCCAGATGTGTCGTAAGCCCAGGTAAAGTGAATTCCAACACCTGTGCAAGCATCTGCAATTTTCTGCAGGCTTTCGGTCTGACGCTCACCGTTGAATTCATCTTCGACGGTCACTACGTGTACACCCACCTCATCTTCAACGCCTTGAAGCTTGCTGATTGTCTCCATCAGCTCCATCAGGTTGCGCAACTGGTGGAACATACGCAAATAGGGGTCTGTGATGATGATGCGCTTGGCACCTACCAGATAGGGACTGAACAACTTGTCAAAACTCAGTCCTCGCTGATTTTCGTGGAAGACCAAATGCTGCTCTTTCAGCACTGACTCCATCGGCACAGGATTGCTTGGGCGTGAAGCTGGCCCTTGCATGGCTGGCGCTGCCTCGAAAAGCGGCAAAGGGTCAGTGTCGACTTGGGATAAGTCTGCAGTAGAAACTTCAGTCGCTCCCCGACGATGGTATTGATTAGGATACTCATCCTCTTCCAGAGTGCGCACCAAACGCTCCTGAGCATCAGCACCCTGGTAGGCAAAACGAACTGCCGGATAGGTCGCGTCAATGCGTAGCAACTGATCCTTCACCCGCTTGCGCCCTTCAATTGCAGTGCGCAATACGTCTTCCACTTCGGCGTCTGTCGCCTCGCCATGCGGGTACAGGATCTTCATCAAACCAGAAAAGGTTTTGTTAATTCCATCGCGGTCGCGCGTCGAAATATCGTCGGATAGCCTGAACTGTCCCTTGTAGCGATCTGAGTAGTCATGACTACGAAGCGAGCGCAGGATCTCGGCCAGGTAGTCCACCACGAAGCCATAACCACTGGAGAACATCTCACCACGGATGACATCCACTTCCCAACCGGGGATGTAGCTGTGAATGCGGTCGAGAAAGGCTGAGTCGTGGAACTTTTCCGGCAGCGGGTCGAACAGGTCCGTGTGCTTAAGCATGTACGGCACGGTGTGATCGGTATTACCCACAAACACCATACTGGCCTCTGCTCCCAAGGTTTCCACTCCCCGCGAGAACGACTTGTTGGCCATGTAGTTCTTCATGATGTCCACCAGCGCCTTGTCCACTCGCTTTTGCTTGCCGGCGAACTCATCGAAAGCCACTACATCCCAGTAACCCACCAGACCGAGCTTACCCGTGCCGTTATGGACGAACAGCTTGGGAACTGTCACTTCGCCACCGGAGATAAGAATGCCGTGGGGTGAAAACTCGGAATAAACATGCGACTTGCCGGTGCCCTTCGGCCCCAGCTCTATCAGGTTGTAATTGCGCTCGCAGAACGGGATAAGGCGGATAAGCTGAGCGAGCTTATTGCGCTTGCCGAACATCTGCGGATTGAAACCTACGCTCTGGATCAGCAGGTCAATCCACTCATCAGTGGTGAACTGCTTACGTGCCTCCAGATAGCCGTCGAAATCAAAACGGGAAATCTGAATTGGCTTTAGCGAGGCCAGAATCCAAGGTGAGGCAGACTTGTCCTCGGTGTATTCATACTCCACATCCGCAATGCACCAAACACCACCTACCAGCAGCTTCTGGTGGGCCTTGACGGTGTTGGAGTCGATCAGCACCTTCTTGATGCCTAGGTTGGCGAACTCAGCTTCGTACACGTCATCCTTGTCGTTTAATGAGACGCTAATACGGTCAATAACCTTGTGCCGGCCCTTCTCCTTGATGGTCGAGCGCACCAGCCCTGCTTCGTTTCGGTGGACATAGTGCTTGCGTAGGATCTCCTTGACCGTCTCGATACCGGTCTGGATCGTCGCCTCGTCATTGGTCGCGCAGTACTGGCCCAGCAAGTACTCCAGCACATACGACGGCACAATGGCGTTGCCCTTCACCGCTTTGACCAGGTCTTTGCGCACCACCAGGCCGGCAAAGTACTGGTTGATCTTGTCGTCGAGCTGACTCATTGGAGCTCCTGCTTAAAAATCGAATTCGCTGCTGAACGAGCGGCGAATGGAGTAACGCGCGGCTTTGTACCGTGTGAAGTGTGAAGTGCCTTCCACGGTCTCTTCAAGGAGCAGCTCCACCTGCTGATTGTTCGCCTCATCCGCCTTACGGCTGAGAATGAAGCGTACCGGCAACTCCCGCTCACGCGGGTTAGCAGAGCTGAAGTCGAACAACAGCTCATGTTGATCGGATACCAGCTCACCATCCAGTGTGAAAAGACCTGCACGCAACCTACGCGACTGCAGCTTCTCGGTCACTGCCTCGGTTTGATAGAGCACCACGGCCAACTGCCCGGTGGTGATGGTCTTGCCACCGCCACCGATGAACTCCACATCCACCCGACCCACATCGCTCTGGCGCTTCTTGTTAATGCGGATGACCGGGATCACCACCTCTTGCAGGGTGGCACCGCCGTGCACAAAGCGGCTGCCAGAGCCTTTCAGCCGCAGACGGTTGATGGACTTGGGAATTTGCACCATAAGCGTACCCGTCAGGCCTAGTTGCATCGGGTTGAAGGTTTTAAAGCTGGCTCCTTCGCGCAAGCCACGACCCAGGACAAAACGCCGGTCACGGTAGAGGACCTCATCGCCCTCCGGCTCACCGCTGAGGAAATCGCTCTCCTGCAGCGGATGATTCTGATAGATGAAGCCATGATCGGCAGTGATCAGCAGGTTACTGGCATTGGCGTTGGTCAGCTTCTTCACCAGACGGATCAGCTCACTGAGCGTTTCCTCGGCCGCCGCAAACACTCGCTCTTCGGTATCACGGGTGTCGCCGGTCTTGTCGATCAGGTTGTGATAAACGTAAACCACCTCATTGTCGCGCAGCAAGGCACGAGAGTCGGCCTGGTTCATCGCCATTAGATCCTTGGCTCGTACCACCTGGGAAGCTGGCACCCTAGTCGCCAGAATCTTGCCCCGGTTGACCGAGCCTTGAGCGCTCTGACCATCCACTATGGCATCGCCACTGTCGTTGTCGGCCAGTTGCAGGCTGCTGTTGGGTAGCAGCGCCGCCATGCCCAGCTGGGTATAGCTCGGCAGCATCGACAGCATCGGTTCCAGATCAGCCTCGAAACGATCTTCCTGACGAATCAGGCTTTGCAGCTCCTCGCCTACCTCATAGCGGAACGCATCGGAAATCAGCACGCACACCTTAGTTCTGCGCTCCACAAAGGGCTGCACATAGCGGCTGAAGAAATTGCGCTGCAGCACTACGGGCGCGGCCTCCCACTGCTGCGCCACATCCACGTGCTGCTGCCAGCGGTCGTTAAGACGGCTCAGGTAGTTGTTGCCGTACAGATTCTCGACCTGCATAGCCAACTCACCCAGCAACGAAGCCTGGCCGGACTCGCGCAGGTGATAGACGAACTTGCGGTAACGCTGATCCAGCCTGAACCACTGGCTGGCGTACTTCTGCACGCCATCAGTCAGCGATTCCATTTGCAGCTGCGTTATGTCCAGCACCTGGATGAACTGCGCCGCATGCTCCAGCGCCAGGTATACATCCTTGAAGCGCTCAAACCAGTGGCTCTGACGGCGCTGGCGTACCCACTGTTCCACCTCCTGAGCGGTCACTGTGCGGGCAACTACGGCACGTACCAGCTCACTGAGGATCTTGCGGTCGATCAGCTCGAAATAATCCAGTTCCAGCAGGCTACGCCAGTCCAGAGTTTGCAGCTTGTCGTCGATCTGGAGCACCGCCGCGCATTGCTCAGACAGTATCTCGAAACTCTGCTCATGCGAACGACTGTCTTTCCAGCGCTTGAGGAACACAAGCGCATCAGCGGACAGTCTCGCTTTGTAAGCCGGGTCGATCCCAAGCATGAAACAAGCCTTAAACAGCTCGATAACAAAATCGTGTAACCCTGGTTGCTCGGAGCTATAGCCATAGGCGCGCTTCACCTGCTCCCACAGATAGACATTCAAGCCGCTGCTTTCGATTAACTTGACCCGCACATCTTTGCTAGCGGCCAGATCACCCAGCAGGTTTTCCAGAATCACATCCAGGCGCGGCTCGTTGCCGGCGCATACAGCAAGCATTTTGCGTTGCAGCAGGTTCTGCGAATCACCCGGTTCCAGTAACTTACCGAGTGCCTCGCGGCGCTTGGCTGATTCGAAAAACGCCACATGCGCTTCCAACAACGGATAGCAGTCCGGTCCCAACTCCAGCTCAGCCAGCCACAAGGCAACCTGATCGGTACGGAAGCAATTGCCACTGGCGAGCTGCACATCCAACAGCCAATTGTGCAAATGCGGAGGCTCAGCACCTTCACGGTAGAGCAGAAACTTCTGTTCCGGTTGCTCGCGCAGGAGGCGGTATTTCACGCCAAACTCATTGTTAGCCAGCTCGATTTTCTCGACATCCGGCAACTCCAGCGTCTCGAAATCAGCGCGAAATTCCAGGCGAGTGTCATACCAGAACACTATGCGCTGCTTGTCGAACAGGTTGCTCAGGGCCTGGCTGATTTTGGGGTTACTCATGCCACGGCCTCGATCTCTTCATCTTCGTCCAGCACTTCCTCGATCATCGAAAGCGTTCCGCTAACCACGACATTGCGGCGCAGCCGTTGCATCAACGCTTCCCGACGCTTTTCACAGAACGTCTGGAAGTGAGCAAAATGCAGACTGTCGTCGTCATTCAGTAGCAGGTCGACCGGCTTGAATCCGGTGTCCTTCTCTGTCATCCAGTCGGCCAGTGACAGATCCTTCTTCGAGCGGTTCTGCGAAGCATTCAGCAGGTGCAGGTTGGCAATCGAGTTCCAGTTAATGGAGCTCTGATAGAACGCCATCAAACCGGGATCTTTTTGAAGGAAATCCTTTTTGGCTAGAGCAGCCTTTGCAAAGGCGCTGCTCGGATGCAGATGATCGATGTCCAGTTGCAGGTTCTCATTGATCTCGGGGAATAGCAGGCTTAGGACCGAACGGCACCTTGAATCCTCATACTGGATATCAAGGAGCCCCCTCAGATAGGCCTCATCAAAACGAAGATCCTTGTTGGTTGCGGTGAAGGCCTCAATGATTTCATCCAAGGGGAACAGCCCCTTGTCCAAATGCCTAGCCAACAATCGCTGCATCTTGGTCAGAACACCATCAGCCTGCCCACCAAATATCCCTCGCAAAAGCACCATATGTAACCAGCGGGACAGCGCCAAGCGCTCTTCGCGTAGGTAGTTGATGTTGTTGATGGTGTGATACAGCGGCTTGTCACGGAAGGACTGCTTGTACATATAGAACGCCAGCGGGATGACCGCGTTCTTGGCTCTCAGCGACTGGTCGTTTAAGCCGAATTTGCGCAGCAGCTTGAAGGTTGCGACCACACAAGCCCTGATCTCCGGCCACTGCTGCTGGATGATGCTCACCTGATCGGAGTCGAAGTTCTTGACCCGGAACCGCACATCAGCCCCCGTCAGCATCAGACAGGTCTTAAGCACCCAGTCACGGCCAATCGAGAACTGCATCTCCGAGCTTTGCCGTACCTCGGTCACCAGTTCGTCTATATCTTTGCGAGCATCCCCATCCCAGTTAGCGATGGCGATCGACATCAACAAGTCCGAAAACGCCAGCGGCGTACCGCCACTGTTCGTGCGGATGAATACATCCAGTACGTGATCGATATCCTGACTTTCCTCGTTGTAGAAGTGGATTACCTCTTCATGCCTGACGAGATAGTACAGGCGGGTCAACGCCTTACGCGCAAAGCTGTTGGAGGCCAGTCCATGCTTCTCAAGGTAGGGCAAGACCACCTCGAACGGAATCTCATCTACAGAGCGCACGTCAGGCAGGCTCAACACCTTACCCACTTCAAACCAGCGCGAGGAAGGGTCATCACTAAACGCCGACACCTGCTTTTCGGTCAGAAATCGGAAATGGTAGTGGGCCATCGAGTCGTTGTCCGCTCCGTCCAGCCCCTTGGCAAGATCCAGATAGAGTCGACGTGGCGGCAGCACTTGGTCGTTACGTGCATTGGGCCACCAGACACGGGGCTGCTTGTAGGCATAAGTGCCCTTCAAACCGATGTAGATGGAAGTCAGCCGCTGCTGTCCATCGATGACTGCTTTGAAGTCTTTGAAGTCGCCCTGAGTCGGAACGTAGTCATTGGACTCCTTGAATCGCTGACAGTAGTCGGTTAGGAAGCTGTAGAAGCGGTATTTGTTCTTGATCTCCGGGCTCGTCACATCCCACATCATGAATGTATTGATCGGATACTCGCGCATCAGGGAATCAAATAACACGCAGATCTGCTGGGGCGACCAGACAAAATTGCGCTGGATCGCCGGGAGCAGAAACGTCCGGTCATCGATGTTGCGTATCGCCTGGCGAATCGTGATCGCCTTCTCGAAGCGTCCTGACATCTCAGTCTTCCTTGGCATCCAGTCCGATGATCTTCTTGAGCGCCGAGCCTAGCTTGAGGTAGTTCACCTTAACGCCATCATCGAGATCCAGCGCCACCTGCTCAGTAGCCAACGGGTAGAGGGTGTCACGCTCGTAGTCGTCCAGCTCCAGCAGTTGCTTTTTGAGCGTTTCGATTTCCTTGAGGGCACGGGTCTTTTCGCCTTGGCTGGCGGAGGTGCTGATGCCGACTTGCTGGAGGTAGTCCAGCCGTGCAGCTAGCTTCTTACGGAAGTCGCGCAAGTATCGCAGCACCACGCTCACCGTATCCGGACGGTAGCGGTGCAGGTAGATCAGCGCACTGAAAGTGCCCTTGGGGCTGGAGAACAGCCAGTAGATGGGCCTCTTTTTGTAGCGCTTCACGTGGTCGGCGTAAAAATCCTTGAGGAAGTACTTGCGCACGTCCTTGCCCAGTGACTGTTCAATAAAGGCCAGATTAGCCTCGTAGTGGGCCTCGCCAAAGGTAACGCGCAAAAATGTACGGAAGCGCTCAGTCACCTCGTCGGCAAACCATTCGCCATCCAGCAGCGGAATAACGTTGTCTTCGTCCGGCATAAAGCGAGGCTCAGGAATCTGGCGTAGATACTCAGCCAGAGTGTCGCCTTGGTTGGCCAGCACAAGCCCAGGTTTGTCTAGGCTATAGCGGCCAAACATGCAGGCTACAGCGTAGCTGAGGAACTCAGCCATGGTGTCGCTCTGCAGCTGCGCCTCCAGATCGATTTCAGTCTTATCATCACCGTAGCGGTAATGCGGATTGCATGTGAGCGTTATTTCCTTGAGCGGCACCTCGGGCGTCAACTCGTCCTGCAGGCCGTAGGCTTCGATAAATATGCGGTTGTTTTCTTCTTCGAGACGCTGCATTTTTTGCGTTATCGCGAGCCAGCGGACGCGTAGTTTCTGGTAAGTGTGTTTCAGGTTTGGCTGGTGGAAATCCAGTATCAATAACGGCTGACTGGTGAAGTTACTGGATGTTTCGTAGGAATCCCAATCGTTTTTTGAAATATCAATTAATTGTTTTACTTCCGTGACGCCAGAGATAATTGACCTATAAGGGAGGTTTGAGATGTCCTGAATCTGAAAATTGAGTGTAGGGTTAAGAGCGTTGAGAAAAACTGACGATAATTTAGAGCATAAGAAGCCAAGAACTTGCTCGATGGGCGTAGATTTTTCTAACGCACAGGAGCCCGCAACATCAAAAAATACTCCAGGCTCTTTGTATCGACATCCAAAAGATGCGGAGCTAACAAATGACCAAGACGCAGCTTTCTGACAATAATTGGATAGGTCTCTAACCCTTGATCGCAATGAGCCATTAACCTTTAAGGTTTTTATTTCATTCCCGTCATTTTTCCAGTCGACTACATGTTCAACATTGCCATACCAACGTCTGAAATCACCGCCTTTTGAGTATAAGTGCCATCGCTCCCCACCCAACTCAGCGTTAGGTCTATTGATACAACTGGCCGAAACTTCTGGCCATAATCGAAGGAATTTCTCATTATCGCCCGTCTGCATACCCGTTTTAATATCAGAATATGATCCCAAACGTTCGAAACTTTCAAAAAGATCAGCACTTTTAGGGCTCACCCAATACGCAATTGGACTCCCCGGAATCTTTTTGAAATCCGCCGCAGAACCCCGAAAGAAATGCTGCTCCATTTTTTTTTGATTTTCCTGACTCATTACTCTCCCCCCTTGGGCAGGGTTTTTCTCGCGTGGGCGGGCGTAAAGCCATCCGGCACGGGCTTAAATGGTCCGCTCGGCGAGCGGTGGCTGGACTGAAACTGGCGCAGCGCCTGAACGTCGACGCACCCGCGGGCACCTAGCAATGCCATAATTTTCATGGCCGTGCTTCTGCAGCGGGCAAGCGGATGACGGGCCACTTGGGGAAGTTTTCGTTCCAGGTTTCTATATTGAATACCTGACAATTCACGACTAACTGTCGCTTCCAGCGCGGCACAGCTTTACCCTTAGGAGGGAGCATCCGCTCGATTTCGTCGGAAAAGTTGGGCAGCAACTCGCTCTCCAATGTGACCAAATTTAAGTAGTGAACGGGCTTATCAAGCCGAGCTTCAGCCCAGCGATAGATGAACGAATCAAGAAATTTGGCAGCAAATGTACTGCTGAGGGTGCCATCATTAAGTTCAGTACGAAACTTTTCTAGGCCTTTGGCCTGAGCCTTCGGATTGCCCGGATCCTTGACCTCTACAAACACAATAGCCTGCTCGAATTCGACGACAAAATCCACCCGGTGCATCTCTGCCAGACCGTGATAGTTCGGGCGCTCTGGCTTCATTTGATCAAAGACAATGGCATCCACTGCATCGGTAAAGTCAATCTCAAGATCGCGTTCGCGGAGCTTCATTTTCCCAAGCCCCCCATCTTTCGATTGACTTGTTCTTTCGTCAGATCGTTGAAGGTGTCGGCAATCGCATTAGGGGTGATGGCACGGTAATCATCCATGCTATCTACCTTCACCTCGCCTGTTTTTTCATCTCGATATAAGGCATGAAACATCACATGATCGCCCTTGCCCTTATTCATCAGCAGGTCGATCCACTTCAGCAACACATAGTCATGCGTCGCCAGAATCACTTGCTGGCCGTTGCGGGAGAGTTCCAGCAAAATTTCCACTAGAAGCTTCATCAGCTTAGGATTGAGGTTCGATTCGGGCTCATCCCACAGCAGGGGGCCACTGACACCGGGGTTGAGAGTACCGTTGGTTAGCAAACGCTGGAGCATGCCGATCTTACGGAAGCCCTCTGCGGTCATGCCGCTTGATAGCACTGCAGTCTTGGCAGGCACAAATCGCGTAGTGGCCTTTTGAAATACTTGCGGGGCTTTTGTTTCAGCACTGCTTTGCCCCAATGTTTCAACATACGTCCCAGACTGAAAACTGAAGCCACCGTTTTCCAGTTGGTAGCGACCACCAATCAGATTGGCAAGCTTCGGTACGATACTGTCAAAGCGCGGATCTAAATTGATCCTGGACTCAGGATCATCCACGCTCTTGCGCAACAACATCTGCGCCAGATCCAGATAACCGTCATCGAAGATCAACTCGACTGTGCGTTGGTCATGATTGGCATCAGTCATACCACGCACCAGCGACAAAACTTCTTTGGTAGGTACAAATATCGGCTCGGCCCGATAATTTGCATACGCAGCGTTGGAGTTGACGGTGGCTACTTCTGAAGAGCCATTGAAAGTAAGGGCAAGTTCTTCGCCTAGCGCAAACGTTGCTTTAAGCTGCGCATTGCCACGGGCACCGGGACGGCGCATGTTGCCTAGCTTGTCATCCAACGGCATGAGAAGCCGAACCAGTTTGCGGGTAAGGGCTAGCGCAAGTTCGTTGCCAGTGCTGCCAACCTGCAAGGCGCCACCCACACATAAGGCATAAACGCTTTTGAGAAGCTGGGTTTTACCGTTGCCATTCTCGCCAATGATTACGTTGATCTTGGGGGAGAAATCAATGCTCAGGTCAGTGAAAGCGGTGAATTTCTTAAGTTCCAGGCGGGTAATCATTGAATGGCCTCTTTGAGCATTACCGCCTTCTCCGCTTCAGAATTTCCATCAATTAGGCGCACAAACGCACCTTTGTATTCAGGCTTGTGCTGGTTCTCCAGCACAAAGGCTGTGGTGGAGACCACCTCGCCACCGACACTGTCAAATGCTCGTGCCCCCAAATGCGCCATGGACAGGATGGTGTGCTGTCCCAGAATGCGAGCACGCAGCAACTCGAACGAGGACAGAAACATCCAGCTTTGCATGGTGATCATGGCCACTGCACCTGCTGGCACGGCCAGATCAAGATTGCGTTCGATAAACATGGCAAACAGATCGGACTTGCTGCTGGGATAGTTTTCCTTGGCCCAGGCGCCCAGCCGCCCATTCATGCCCTTGCCGCCCATATACGGCGGGTTGGCGATCACCACCGCGTAGCGCGGGCTCAGGTAATCGGCCATGCGCAGCACCTGCAGCACCTTGGCGTGGGTTCCGGCAAGGAACAGGTTGCCCACCATGTCCTTAGCTTCCAGTACCGGCAATACGTTCTGCACGCTGGTGAGATTAGGGCGAATCAGCGAGCCAAAGTTGTCGGCTTCCTCGAACTGTTTGAGGGTTTCGCGCAGGTCGATGGTGAACAGGTCGCGCCCCACGGCCGTAATGTATTCATCCAGCTCATCGTGACTGAACGCCACCTTTTCCAGCACGCAGATGTTTGGCTTGATGGCCTTGTTGAAAAAGCGGCGCTGTTTGGCGCGGGCTTTCATGGTCAGGGCAAAAGCGGCCAGCTCCCCTGCTCGCTCATCTAGCTCGATGCCGTAGAGGTTGTGGGTAAGGATTTTCTCGGGGATCTCACTCGGGTCCGTCCCAACTTCTTCGTAGATTGCATAAAGCAGGTCGAAGGCATAGGTGAGCATGTGGCCAGAGCCGCAGGCCGGGTCGCAGACTTTGATGTCTTCGGGCCGCGTGATCTTGAAACAGTCGGTTTCGAGAGCCTCGGGTTTGATGTAGTAGTCCATCTGCCCGACCAGTGACGAGCTAGGGTGGTTGAGCATCCACAGACGTCCTAGGGAATTTTCCACTAGGTAACGCACAATCCAGTGCGGGGTGAACAGCTGGGTGGCGGCGGGGATATTTTCAGGCGTGATCTTCTGGTTCTTTTTCAACCCTTCAAACACAGCGTTCTTTTTCTCAGAGATGTAAAACTGGTAGAGCCAGCCAATCACCTCAACATCCGTGCAAGCGTCTGGCGTAAGGGCTTCACGGGTATAGGCCAGAACAGAATTGCCCGAGAGCAGGTCATCAGGCATCAGCAGCTCGGTGTAATCCGCGATGCGCTCGAATAGGTAAGGCATGGAACTGTGGAAGCTATTGCACTCGGCCACCACTAGCAGGCGGTAGGCCTCTTGCTGCGGGTCGTGGCTAGGCGCGGTGCCACTGAGCAGGGCTTGAATCTGCCGGCTGATTTTTTCGGGCACGCGATCTTCATCGATGTGGCCAGCTTTGGCTTCAGCCAGTATTTCCGGCTGGAACTGGCCTTCGTCAGCGGGCGATACCACGCGGATGCGCGTATAGGCATTCACATCCATAAAGCGCAGGGCACAGAAGCGGTTGAACCAAGTGTAGGCCACCTTGTCGATGAGCTGCTCGCGGCTGAATGCAGCAATCTGCTTTTCCAACTGGGCCACGGCCTGCGGATTCTCGCGGCGGGCGGCGCTGCTGACATCGAGTACCAAGGCGAGCTTGGCGCCGACTTGCTCCAGCAACAGACGGCGGGCGTGCTGGGCGAACTTCTTGAGTTTGGTGGTTTCCATCATTCGTCTCTTTATGGGCCAGCTCAATCATTTATCTGTTTTCACAAAAATGATCGGGGCAATTGTCCGTTTCAAATCTGTACGCGGTTGCCTGCTTGGATCTCTTTCAGCCAAGCTTCGCGCTGCTGCTGCAGGTAGTCATCCAGCTCGGCTTCACTGGCCAGCCAAGGTTTGCTGTAAGCCACCTTAATGGTACGCGCGGACACCAGGCGCGGTGGTTCGACCACTCGGGGTGGTTCTGCGCTTTGTGGTGGCGGACAGTCGATGCCCTGATTTCCCGATGGCTGCGGAGAAATGGGCGGGACTGGAGCAGATACCGGTTGCGGACGAGACAGTTGCTCCAATTTGAGCAGTAACTGCGCGTATTGATTGTCCTCAAAAGCACGCAGCTGATCGCGGATCATGGCGATTCGCTTCTGTCCTTGCATTGACTGCCGAGCTTCAATAAACGGAGCTGCGAGCTGAGCCTGCTGCTCGGGCTTAAGGCTGCTGTACTCGTTACCACCCTGCAGGCGCAGCTCCAACTCAGCGAGACGGCTGACTGCAGTGGCCTTTTCACTGGCTAGCTGATTGGCAATGGCTTTTTGCAGGGCCTCCAGTTGCGGTTTGGCCTGCTGTAGGCGGTTACCTTGCCAGGGTTTATTCTCGGTGAGTAATGCCTTGATGGCTTCAACCTCACCCGTGGCGACATAGGCGAAATTGTCTTCCTGCTCCTGCACCAGTTGGCGAGCCTGATCGTAAATAGTTTTTTGCGGGCTACCCATGAAGCGACGTAGCGGCTCAATGATCTGCTCTTTGGTGTCGAGCATGGCATCGGAGGCGCGGGACAGGTCGGTAAGGAACCAGCTGGCGTTTTTGCCGGCGATTTCCTTTAGGGTAGCCATCACACCATCCAGCACGCTGAGGAAACCATACAAGGCTTTTTGCCCATGCAGGTCGGCTAAATCAATCTCCAGCTCTTTGATGGCGTCGATGGTTTCACGCGCCAGAGCGCGGGCTTCGTTGCAGCTGGCGGGACGGTCGAAAAAATCGGCAAAGAACTCTTTTAGATGGCGCACCTGGGAGGCGCTGAACTCGATTTGCGGCTCCAGCACCAATGTGCAGTGAGCGTTGGTGTTACGCAGACTGCGCTCCAGGTTGTCGCCTTCCAGTGGGTTGCTGTCTTGCCGTACTTCCACCTTACTACGTGCGCAAAGAAATGCGAGGTTGCAGAGGATGGCCGCGTAGTACCAACCGTAGTTTTTGCGTTCGAAGCGCTCAAGTAGAGTTTTGACCGTGGTGCGCACACCGCCGCGGGCGTTACTCTGAATATAAGCCAGCAGCTCCTGCTCTGGTTCGGTCAGACTGGTGGCGTCGTTGCCAAGCAGGCCGTCTTGGGCCTGGCGCAGGTACTTGCCGATGTCGTTCTCGTTGAACGGCACATCGCGCAGCATGCGTAGGTTCGGATAAGTAGTTTCGATCAGCTGGTAGATGCCTTTGAGAATACGGGCCTGACCGTCGTTGCTGCTGGCATCCACATCGGCAGCGTTGATGATCAAGTGCGCTTTGCCGAGCAGCTCTCTGGCACGACCCTGCAGTTCGGCCAAACGTTCCGTATTCTGAAAGCCCTTGGCATCGATAATGCGTTTGACTGCTTCCTGCTGGGTACTGCTGTTCTGTCGGATGTATTTCTCAGTGCGCTTGTGCAGGGTGAGATCCTGCATGAACCGGGCATCAGCCGGCAGCACTACGCGCAGCTCATCGCGTCCCATGCTCTGCATGCGCTGCACGGTGAGGTTATCGAAGTTGTCACTTAGCGGAGTGACAATGTGGATGGCCAACTCAAACTCGCGGCTGAGCGAACGGTCGTCCATTCTGCGCGTATAGGCGTAGTCCTGGCCGTTTTCATAGCGAATTTTGCGCTGTTTGATCACACCGTCGAAAAGTAAGGTTTCCAGTTCCTTGATAACATCGGCGGATTCGATCTCAGTGTTTTTGATCTCTTCTTCGATGTCTTTCTCTTCGTCGGTCAGGTACTCGTAGAGCTCGCCATTGCGTTGGATGTAAGTTTGCTGCTCCAGCAAGTTGAGCGCCGCTTCCAGCTTCTTGCGTTGGGCTGGAATGTCTTCGCCAAAACGCTCCAGCATCAGCACATTGAGATTGCGCAGAGTGGCCTTGAACTCCTTGACGTACTTGACCAAGAACAATGCTTTGAGCACGCGCACCGCGTATGGGTCGCCAAGGTGCCGTTCGGCATTGTTGATGGCGCTTTGAATAGCGCTTTTCAGCGCGCCGCGAATGCCTTCGAACATGCGATCGAAGGTGGCCAGCCGGCCCACTGGCTCGTTGTCGATAGCCATGGCCACTTCGCGAAATACACCGAGCATGGAGCGTTCGCCCACCGAGTTGGCCTTGCCCTCAAAGCCGTTGTGCATGGATATTCCACGAATAGCCGACTGGAACAGCGGGAACTGGTACGGCACGAATGGGTAGCAGTAAGTGAAGTGCTCTAGATCGCGGAAGTTCTGATAGTGCTGGCCGCCGTCGGCAAACTCGAAGAGAGTTTTGAAGTTATTGAACTGTTGTTCGTAGACGGTTTTCAGCAGCTCCGTACCGGTATCGTTCTTGGTCAACAAGCGCTTCTGGATCACTTCAGCTACGTCGGCACTGGTAAGTTTGAGGCGATTGGCAAAGCGCGCCTGGACACGAGAGAAGTCGTTGCTTTGCTGCTTGCTCATATCACCCATCACGGAGTCCATATCCTCCTGTGCTGTGACGATAATCCACGCCCGCCCTAGGCACTTGGTGGCCAGGCTTTCAGCCACAGTCTGTAGATTAGTCATGAGTTTGGTGTTATCGGCAATGTACTGGCCGACTTCATCGACAAAGAAGTTCAGGCGGAAGTTGGACGGCTGTTTGTCCAGCCATTCCTTGACCTGGTTGCCGAAGTCTTCAATGGAAACGCTGTGTTGGGCGCGGTATTTGTCGAGGATTCCTTTAGCTAGTGCCAGGTCTTCGCCAGTGATCTGAGCGTAGGCTTTGGCAATGTTACCGGCCTCCAGCAGCGCCTGTTCGCGACCACGCTCCCAGGACTTGTTCGCGATGCTCTGGTAGGCTTCCTTGAACGGACGAAACAATTCGCGACTATCCAGATCACGCTCAAACTGGGCGATATAGCCCTGCTTACCGTAGTAACCGCACATCTCGTTAAAGACTTTGACGAATACCGAGAGCAAGGCGTCGATTTGAGTCTTGCTGATGATGTCGGCTTTCTGGTCAATGTTAAATAGGATACTTTTCGATGGAATTGCGACGGCTTTTTTAAACTTGGCGCGTAGTAACTCGTCGTCGGTTTTGATCTTGGGTAGGAAGATATCCAGTGCGGTAGTGCCATCGACCTTGCGGTTTTCCAGCAGCAAGGCAAGCATTTTCAGCAGGTGCGACTTACCCGAGCCAAAGAAACCGGACACCCAGACGCCGTTGGCATGGTGATAGTCGGTGTAGGCATCCAGGAAGGGATCCAGCCGCTTAGCAACTTCGTTAGTGAGTACGTATTCGCTCAGCTCGTTGTACAGGCTGGTCTCGTCGTCAGCTTTGATGACGCCTTCAATCGGTCGGCCGACGGAGTTTTTGAAAATGCCATTGAGTTCCATTGACTGCTTCCTTACACCTGAGACTCGAAAATATTGAATGCGCGGTAGTACTTGTCATCGTGCAGCAAGCCAAACAGCTCCAGAGACGCGCCCTGCTCCAGCGAATGCCGATACTCACCGGGGAAGAACATCACCGTGGGTTTGTCCTTGGCCGTGCTTTGCAGATTGTTGAGCACGTTGTGCGAGCGAATATAGGGGAACACTTCACCGATGCCGGAAAGGAAAAGCACGTCGTAATCTGCCTGGGCAATACGTTCGCCAATAGCCGGGACCAGGTGTTCCTTGATATCCAATACACCCTGCAAAAGCTCCAGCAGACCTTCTTTATCCACATCGGGCTCAACCGCCCGGATCTGCTCCCACAAGCTGACACCTTCGTCACTGCCCTCACGAGCCTTTAGCAGGTCGATGGTCAGATCGTACAGGCTGACTTCCAATACCTTCACACCACGCCCCTGCAAACAATCGATACGCAGACCGGCCAACGTGTTGACCAGTTGCCGCTGCATGCGTTGTATCTCAAAGGCTTCAGCCGCCTTGAATTCGCAGATGTAGAACGGCAGATCATTATTCAGCCCCTTCATTTCCAGAAAGCGCTGACCGCTCATGACGTTCAATAGGTGTTCAAAGCGGGCTGCCAGCGGCTGCTGACTGATTTTTTGGCTCATTGCAGCCACCTTTCAAGTTCATGGTCAGTTGCCGGGAATATCAGCAATTGCTCGTTATCGTGGCGAGCCAGTAAATGGGCCAGCGCTGGACTTATCAACACAGGCTGGATCTGGTGCTGTGCGCTGATCAAGTCGGCATCCCGCAACATGCGGAACAGGTTTTGCCGCAACTTGCTTTGCGTGGACGCAGCCAATTCATCCAGCTCGGCATGCCACAAAGCTTTGGCATTGCAGAAGGCATCGTAATCGCTTGTCGTAAGTTGGCGGCGCATAAGCAGGTAATGCTCGCGCAGAACTTCGCGAGCGAAGTCGCGGATGAAGGCATAGCGCCGGCAGGCGGCAGCCCACAGAAGGTAGCCCTGCTCGCGCGGGCTGCCGTCCACGAGAAACTCCAACTCTTCGTGATCCAACAATTCCAGCCGTGCAATGAGCTCCTTGCTGATACGCATAGCAGCGGCAGCTGTACGGACCTGAAGCAGGTTCTCACCACGCACCTGCTGTCGGGTACGCCCCCAATCACGTAGCTTCAGATAGCGCTCGGCTACCAGGGGTGCCTCCTTTAGAAACAGCCCACTCGTGGTGAACGACAGACGATAGCGCTCAGCCATCATTTTTCACCTGCTGCGATTCGTCACTGGCCCCGCCTGCTTTGACCCAGGTATCCACCTCAACCTTTTGGAACTTCCACAACCTACCCACCTTATGGGCTGGCATGCTGCGTTTACCGATCCATGCATAAACGGTGTCTTTACTGACGCCGAGATGTTCGGAAATTTCATCAACGCTGAGCCAACGGTCAGTCATAGCTAAATCTGCTGATAAAAAAGATCCGCAGATTTTAGCCGTTTTCGTCGGATTTAATAAGGTTAAAACTGATTTTAAGGGTCAGTACTGACAAATACCTGTTGATAGCCCATACAGGAAACCCGCAGCTATCAGCTTCTGATCAGCGCTTCCATAAGGTGGTAAGCAGTGGCTCAAATCGAAACGACTTTCGATTCAACTTGAACTATTTCAACCGCTAAGCTTTGGATAATCTCGATACCTTCAGGGCACTCCACCAACTCGACCGCGTCGACGCTTGGAGTTGTGAAGCCGTAATCAGCCGTGACACGCCATATGACAAGTCCTGCTTGGGTAGTCCCTGTGAACAAAGTCACATAGGTTTCACTACCCCCCTCGAATTCGGGAGCCTCCACCAGCTCAGATGGGGACTGAACGATCGAATCTGCCGGGATGGTTACCTTCTCGCCTGACAGCTCGTAAATCACATCCTGAGTACTTCAATCACTGATGCCATGGTGCCCTCCTAGTAAAAGGGCACCACTGTAGTGGCAATCAGCCAGTCAGGAAACAGGACATTCGCTCAGAAGGGGGGGGAAATAGCCATCGACTGATCGATAGCACTCAAGCAGTTGCTCGTCGAACGCGACCAGTGCGAAAGGTTTGTGCTCCTGCCGGTTTGCTGCTCACACGAAGAAAGAACAGTCCAGTTATTAACTCTTACTGCATCCAAAGCCATGGTGGTTGCTCCCAAACGACTTGGTAGCTGCCTTGCACAGGTAGCTGGCACGATGAAATAGCGCCGGCAACTGATCGACATCACCAGGACAGGCATACCGGTCTATTCGATACTCCGCGTTATTAGGGATCTCTACCAAGCCTTTCATTTGATCTACCGATAGCCTCAGGGCACTGGCCCAGGCTTCCTCCATGCGACTGATCATGTTGGGGACTAGAGATCGTAGTCGTCCCACAGTGTAGAAGGCATCTCGGTTAAGCAAGATCAGCAGGTGGTAGTGTGGTCGCCCACCCCATCCCACCTCCCGGGCCCAGACGTAGCGGACCTTGCAGTCATGGGCGTACAAGTTCCGCTCACGGGCCTTGTCACGGTTATGTTCGATCTTCGCGTTGAAGGAAGCGACGAACCTACTGATGACTTTGTTCGTGTATGCATGATCAGGTAGATCGACACCGACAGGCAGACGGAGATCCACTCTAAAGGCCAGAAGCCTGGAGTACTGCTCAAGTGCCAGATCTACGGTGTGCTTCAAGCGGGATAGGTATTGCCAGACGAAGGGGCCTTTCTCGACCATCACTGGCAGGCCTTCAAAGGTGTCGTCGTGGTGCAGGCGGAGGTTGGTGTTATCGGGATGACGAAGCATGGTTACTACTCATTGGGATTTGGTTCATAACCAATGCCCAGTGTGTATTTTTTTAATCACAGCCTTGTAGGACACTGCCTACGTGATATCCGGCTACTGGCTCCTAAAGCCAGTAGCCGCCATGCCGACCGGTACCAACCCTGCGGGTAGTGAGAGCTACTAAAAGCATAATACCCACACCGAGAAAGCCCTCTCCAGAAAACTGAGGGAACTGAGACCCGACTGCTCCCGCCACGCTTACATATTTATTCCGCTATCACTCCGGTAAAAAACCATGCCCTGATCCGGTTTGAAGCCCAGTAGGCCGAGGCAATGGAAGCAACACTGCCTGGTATATATAGAGAGTTTCCAGTCAATCCCGGTAAGCGCTGGCAAGGTCCAGCCGGCATAACTGCCATGACCGGCTGCAAACCGGTCATGGCAGCACCCTAGGTCAGGTCGCGCTCTTCGATCCTTGCCAGGATCCAATCATGCACCTCGCTTTCAACCCAGCCAACAGCCCTGTCGCCCAATGATACTGATTTCGGAAAACTCCCCTCGCTGATGTACTTGTAGATAGTAGACCGGCCCAGTCCGGTGCAGTCGATAACTTCTTTCAGGCGGATGATCCTCATGAACGGGCTCCTCTCATATCGTTCAGAGGATTCGCAAAGCCTGTAAAAAAATACTTCGAAGCCGATCGACCACATTGCGAACCGATCATCGCCAGAGCCTGTTCCACCAGTTCCTGCCCAAACCTCCGAACTCTCTGAATGAGGATGAATCAGCGTAGCCATAGGTCTACCACTTTGATGGGAACCGACTAGCAGCCAGCTCGAGCGCGTATGCACGGCCCGCGATAATGTTGAGTTTGCTGCGGCAAGTCGCTCTGACTGCAGCCGCCGACCGTTTAGCGCCACGCTGGAGATGGAAGCGCTAGATCAAAGACACTCCTGATTACCGTTCTTCACAAGTGGATATGTGACACCCTTCACCCGGGTTTCGAGATGCCATTCAGAGCAGAATCGCATATTAAATTGGTTATTTTTTATTAACAGAACCAAGGATATTTCAGGATAAAGCCTTTCATAATTGGACATATAAGCTAAATTAAACAGGTAACGTCACACTGAACACCTCTCCGTAGCGTTACATGGTTACGTCACACGTTTCGTCACACGTTTCGTCACACGTTTCGTCACACGTTTCGTCACCATGTGACGATACGGCAAACCATCACATAGTAACGAATCAATATCTGGTACAGGATAACATTACATTGAGCGATAAAAATACTACATTCATAACCGCCGTAGACCTATCAGACCCATCCACCATAGACCTATCCACCATAGACCCATCAGACCTGCCCACCGTAGACCTATCAGAACCGGCGGTTACAAAGCTAGAGGCTATGGTTCTTAAGTGGCTTAACCCTCGAAATAGAGCCCAGCACCTGTGGTCAATTGACTACTTGACTACAAAGGGGGAGACGCTTTCTAAGGGCTTACTGTCCTCTCCTGAAGATAGCCTCACCGAATGGAGTCAATGTCTACGAGACACGCCAGCCAATGAGCTGCTAATCAGGAATATGACAGCCGCCTGGCGCCAGAAGCGGCACAGAGATCGACAAGTAGATAAGAAGTCCTACAGCTTCACTCTTGATACGGCAGTAAAGGTTCAGCTTGACCGCCTAGCCGAAAGACAAAAGAAAACGATATCTGGAATGCTGGAGGATCTGATCACGCAAGCAGTACTCAAGGCCGAAAAAGCTGAAACAAAGAGGAAGCTCGAAAAGTCAAGGGGAAACTGAGTCTAGGGCAACGCTACGCCACAGACTCAGCGCTGCCGAGAACCCCAAATAGCTTTTTCGATATCACCCTCCGGCTACGTCAGGTGCGCCAGGTATGAAGCCTTATCGCTCGATAGTTCATAGTCTGGTGAGCCATAGACGCCAACCCACGCTTGGCAGGAGCAGCTGCTTAGCAGCTCCGGGAGACTTAGCTGACAGTCGTGATAAACGGCCTAGAGGCGTATGGCTATCCGATCGCCAGATGCGAACCACCACAAGACAATCTCAATTCACTACCAATTCACTACCAGAACAGCCAAATCGCGGACATGAAAAAGCCAGGCTGTTACCAAACCTGGCTAAGTCATTGAAAAATATGGTCGGGACGGAGTGATTCGAACACTCGACCCCTAGCACCCCATGCTAGTGCGCTACCGGACTGCGCTACGCCCCGACTAGGCGTTACAACTTGCTAGAACGTTGAGAAATATACCTTAAGCTTTTGAAATACGAAAGTATTTTAAATGCCTTGGTTATTTCTTCAGTACCAGCAAGACATCCTCCAATTCGGAGATCGTTTGGCGGATCAGTTGCTTGTATTGCGTGGTGTCATCTTTGGCTTCATCACCGGAAAGCCGCAAGCGCGCACCTCCAATGGTGAAACCCTGGTCATAAAGCAGCGCACGAATCTGCCGGATCATCAGCACATCCTGGCGCTGATAATACCGGCGGTTTCCGCGACGTTTTACGGGGTTGAGCTGAGGGAATTCTTGCTCCCAGTAGCGCAGCACATGCGGCTTTACACCGCACAGCTCGCTGACTTCGCCTATGGCGAAGTAGCGTTTGCCTGGGATCGGCGGGAGCTCGTCGTTATGACTTGGTTCCAGCATAAGCCTCTACTCGGGCCTTCAACTTCTGCCCTGGACGAAAAGTGACTACACGGCGAGCCGTGATCGGGATTTCTTCTCCCGTTTTCGGATTGCGGCCAGGCCGCTGTCGCTTGTCACGCAGATCAAAATTGCCAAAACCTGACAGTTTGACCTGCTCGTTGTCTTCAAGAGCGTGCCTGATTTCTTCAAAAAACAGCTCGACCAATTCTTTGGCCTCGCGTTTATTCAGGCCCAACTCTTCGTAAAGACGTTCCGCCATCTCAGCTTTTGTCAGAGCCCCCATACGTCACTTCCTTAGCGTGGCGTTCAACCTTTGTTCAAGCGAGGTGAGGATATTTTGCGTTGCGGCGTTCACCTCATCGTCATTAAGAGTGCGCGATGGATGCTGCCAGGTCAAGCCAACTGCAAGGCTTTTTCTATGCGGATCAATGCCTTTACCCTGGTAAACATCAAATAACCTTAGGTCTGTCAGCCATTCGCCTGCATTTTCACGAATTACATCCAGCACAGCACTGGCTGCAACGTCACGATCGGCCAACAACGCCAGGTCACGACGCACTTCAGGAAAGCGCGATAACTCATGGAATTTCGGCATTTTACCTGCCGCCACTTCTGCCAGAACCAGTTCAAAAACAAACACTGGACGGTCAAGACCAAGGTTTTTTGAAAGCTCAGGGTGGATGGCACCGACATAGCCAACTTCGCGACCGTCACGCTCGATACGTGCAGTCTGGCCCGGATGCAGAGCAGGATGTTTGCCCGGCACGAAGGTAAACGCGTCCAGGGCACCGGCAAAACCCAGCACCGCTTCTACATCAGCCTTGACGTCGAAGAAGTCGACAACATCACGACCTTGAGCCCAGCCTTCAGGCAGACGACTGCCGCAAACAACACCCGCCAGCATCGGCTCTTGTTTCAGACCCTCAAGCTGGCCAACAAAACGCAGGCCGCTTTCAAACAGGCGAACGCGATCTTGCTGACGGTTCAGGTTGTGCTGCAACGACTTGACCAGGCCGGGCCACAACGAGGCACGCATGGCAGCCATGTCGTTGGAAATCGGGTTGGCCAGCAACAGCGGTTCAACACCCGGGCTAAACAGTTCGAACTGTTTCGGGTCGATAAAGCTGTAGGTGATTGCTTCCTGATAACCACGAGCGACCAGCAAACGACGCAACTCCGGCAGGTCGCTACGCGCCTCTGCTTTGGCTTGCGGTGCCAGACGGGCCTGCGGGTAACGGACCGGCAGGCGGTTGTAGCCGTACAGGCGCGCCAGTTCTTCGATCAGGTCAACTTCCAGGCTGATATCGAAGCGATGGCTTGGCACTTCTACGCGCCATTGCCCTGCCCCTTCAGCGGTGATGGTCAGGCCCAGGGCGCTGAGCAGACGCTCAACTTCCGCCGCGTCCATTTCCATGCCGAGCATCTGGCTGATACGCGCTGCACGCAAGGTGATCGGTGCAATCGACGGCAGATACTGCTCGCTGACGGTTTCAACGATCGGGCCAGCTTCGCCGCCAGTGATTTCCAGCAGCAGACCAGTGGCGCGCTCCATGGCTTCACGGGCCAGTTTCCAGTCCACGCCACGCTCGTAGCGGTGCGAAGCGTCGGTGTGCAGGCCGTAGGAGCGGGCCTTGCCAGCAACGGCGATCTGATCAAAGAAAGCGCTTTCAAGGAATATGTCGCGGGTCTTGTCGGTCACACCGCTGTGCTCGCCACCCATTACGCCGGCAATGGCCAAAGCGCGGGTATGGTCTGCAATCACCAGCGTGTCGCTGCGCAAGGTGACTTCCTGGCCGTCGAGCAGTACCAGCTTCTCGCCTTCTTCAGCCATGCGTACACGAATGCCGCCATTGATCTCGGCAAGGTCGAACGCGTGCAACGGCTGACCCAGTTCCAGCATGACATAGTTGGTAATGTCGACAGCGGCATCGATGCTGCGCACGTCAGCGCGACGCAGGCGCTCAACCATCCACAGCGGCGTTGGCCGGGACAGGTCGACATTGCGGATCACACGGCCCAGGTAGCGCGGGCAAGCAGCAGGTGCCAGCACTTCAACCGGACGCACTTCCTCGTGTACCGCAGCAACTGGCGCAACCACCGGGCGAGTCACCTGGGCGTTATACAGAGCGCCCACTTCACGCGCCAGACCTGCCAGCGACAGACAGTCTCCACGGTTCGGCGTAAGGTCGACTTCGATGCTGGCGTCTTCAAGACCCAGATAGACGCGGATGTCCTCGCCCACCGGTGCATCGGCCGGCAACTCCATCAGGCCGTCATTGCCCTCGCCCACTTGCAGTTCTGCTTGCGAGCACAGCATGCCGTTGGACTCAACGCCACGCAGCTTGGCCTTTTTGATTTTGAAGTCACCCGGCAGTTCGGCACCGATCATGGCGAACGGGATTTTCAAGCCAGGGCGCACGTTGGGCGCACCACACACTACCTGAAAAGTCTCGGCACCATTGCTGACCTGGCAAACACGAAGCTTGTCAGCATCAGGGTGTTGCTCGGTGCTCAGCACCTCGCCCACAACCACGCCACTGAATACACCGGCGGCCGGCGTAACGCTGTCGACCTCAAGACCGGCCATCGACAGACGAGCAACCAGCTCGTCGCGACCTACCTGCGGGTTTACCCAACCACGCAGCCATTGTTCACTGAATTTCATCCTGCTCTCCTAAGAATTCGTTACGACTAGCGAAATTGCGCGAGGAACCGCAAGTCGTTGTCGAAGAACAGACGCAAGTCGTTCACGCCGTAACGCAGCATGGCCAGACGCTCAACGCCCATGCCGAAGGCAAAGCCCGAGAACTCTTCCGGGTCGATCCCGGACATGCGCAGCACGTTCGGATGAACCATGCCGCAGCCCATGACTTCCAGCCAGCCAGTCTGCTTGCAGACACGACAGCCTTTACCGCTGCACATCACGCATTCCATATCCACTTCAGCGGAAGGCTCGGTGAACGGGAAGTAGGACGGACGGAAACGCACGGCCAGTTCTTTTTCGAAGAACACCCGCAGGAACTCTTCGATGGTCCCTTTCAGGTCAGCGAAGTTGATATCGCGATCGATCAGCAGGCCTTCGACCTGGTGAAACATCGGCGAATGGGTGATATCCGAGTCGCTACGGTACACACGGCCCGGGCAGACAATGCGGATCGGCGGCTGCTTGGATTCCATGGTGCGGACCTGTACCGGCGAGGTATGGGTGCGCAACAACATGTTGGCATTGAAATAGAAGGTGTCATGCATCGACCGGGCCGGGTGATGGCCTGGGATGTTGAGCGCTTCGAAGTTGTGATAGTCGTCTTCAACCTCAGGGCCTTCGGCGATGCCGTAGCCAATATGGGTAAAGAACTGTTCGATACGTTCCAGAGTCCGGGTCACCGGATGCAGACCGCCAGAGGTCTGGCCACGGCCAGGCAGGGTCACGTCAATGGACTCGGCAGACAGTTTGGCGGCCAGTTCGGCCTCTTCAAACAACGCCTTGCGCGCATTGAGAACCTCTGTGACACGCTCCTTGGCAACGTTGATGAGGGCACCGACTTGCGGACGCTCTTCTGCTGGCAAATTGCCCAGGGTCTTCATCACCTGAGTCAATTCACCCTTTTTGCCAAGGTATTGAACCCGGATTTGCTCCAGGGCATTGATATCTTCAGCGCTTTGCACAGCCTCTAGTGCTTGAGAGACCAGCGCATCCAGGTTTTCCATGTACAGACTCCAGATACAAAATAGGGGAAGAGCTTGAAGGCTCTTCCCCTATTTATGACGTTTAGCACCCGGGCTTACACAGGCAAGCCCAAGTGACTGTCGGGGGTACTTAAGCCAGAGTGGCTTTAGCTTTCTCGACAATCGCAGCAAACGCCGCTTTTTCGTTCACTGCCAGATCAGACAGAACCTTACGGTCGATCTCGATGGAAGCTTTTTTCAGGCCGGCGATGAAACGGCTGTAAGACAGACCGTTGATACGAGCACCAGCGTTGATACGAGCGATCCACAGAGCGCGGAACTGACGTTTTTTCTGACGACGGTCACGGTAGGCGTATTGGCCTGCCTTGATTACCGCTTGCTTGGCAACACGGAATACGCGTGAGCGTGCGCCGTAGTAGCCTTTAGCCAGTTTCAGAATTTTTTTGTGACGTTTACGGGCGACAACGCCACGCTTTACACGAGCCATGAGTTACTTCCTCTAGTCTTAACCAAAAATTAACGAAGGCGCAGCATGCGCTCGACTTTTGCCACGTCAGACGGATGCAGCAAGCTGCTACCGCGCAGTTGACGCTTACGCTTGGTCGACATTTTGGTCAGGATGTGGCTCTTGAAAGCGTGCTTGTGCTTGATACCGTTAGCAGTTTTCAGAAACCGCTTAGCAGCACCACTTTTAGTCTTCATCTTTGGCATGTTCGGATACTCCGCATTCAGTTGATAAACATAATCAGAAGGCCTGCCGTGCCCAATTGATTACTTCTTCTTTTTCGGGGCGATGACCATGATCAGCTGGCGTCCTTCCATCTTAGGATGCTGTTCGACGGTACCGTATTCCGCAAGGTCAGCTTCAACCCGCTTCAACAGTTCCATACCCAGCTCCTGGTGGGCCATCTCACGGCCGCGGAATCGTAACGATACCTTGGCCCTGTCCCCATCACTCAGGAAACGTACCAGGTTGCGCAGTTTTACCTGGTAATCCCCTTCCTCCGTCCCTGGACGAAACTTGATTTCTTTAACCTGAATCTGTTTCTGGTTTTTCTTTGCAGCAGCAACCTGTTTCTTCTTTTCGAAGATAGATTTGCCGTAGTCCATCAGCTTGCAAACTGGGGGTACTGCATCAGCGGAAATTTCCACCAAGTCCAGTTTGGCCTCTTCAGCTTTAAGAAGCGCGTCTTCAATTGACACAATCCCAAGCTGCTCGCCTTCAGCCCCAATTAACCGAACCTCGCGTGCCGAGATATTCTCGTTGATCGGGGCTTTCGGTGCAGCTCGTTTATCTTGTCTCATTTCACGCTTAATAATAATTACTCCGAATCATGGCGACCACGCCGGGAAACCGCTTGTGCGAGGAATTCAGCGAATTGCGCGACGGGCATCGAGCCCAGGTCAGCACCTTCACGTGTACGCACAGCGACAGTCTGCATCTCGACTTCCCGATCTCCGATAACCAAGAGATAAGGAACCTTGAGCAAAGTATGCTCGCGGATTTTAAAGCCGATCTTTTCATTTCTCAAGTCAGACTTGGCACGAAATCCGCTCTGATTGAGAGTTTTTTCAACTTCAGCAGCAAAATCTGCCTGTTTGTCAGTGATATTCATGATCACTGCCTGGGTTGGAGCCAGCCAAGCAGGGAATGCGCCTTCGTAATGTTCGATCAGGATACCGACAAAACGTTCGAACGATCCAAGGATCGCGCGGTGCAGCATAACCGGGTGCTTACGGCTGTTGTCTTCGGACACATATTCTGCGCCAAGACGGATCGGCAGGTTGAAATCGAGCTGCAGGGTACCACATTGCCAGACACGACCCAGACAATCTTTCAGAGAAAATTCAATCTTGGGACCGTAGAAGGCACCTTCGCCCGGTTGCAAATCGTACGCCAGGCCAGCGCTATCAAGGGCTGAAGCCAATGCGCTTTCGGCGCGATCCCACAGCTCATCCGAACCCACACGCTTTTCAGGACGCGTCGACAGCTTGAGCTCAATGTCCTTGAAACCGAAGTCAGCGTAGACATCCAGCGTCAGCTTGATAAAGGCAGCCGACTCGGCCTGCATCTGCTCTTCAGTACAGAAGATGTGGGCATCGTCCTGGGTAAAGCCACGTACACGCATGATGCCGTGCAGGGCGCCCGACGGCTCGTTACGGTGACAGGCACCGAATTCGGCCAGACGCAGCGGCAGCTCGCGGTAGCTTTTCAGGCCCTGGTTGAACACTTGCACATGGCAAGGGCAGTTCATCGGCTTGATCGCGTAGTCGCGGCTTTCAGACTGGGTAGTGAACATGTTCTCGGCGTAGTTGGCCCAGTGCCCGGACTTTTCCCAGAGGCTGCGATCAACGACCTGAGGAGTCTTGATCTCCAGGTAGCCATTGTCGCGCTGTACTTTGCGCATGTACTGCTCAAGTACCTGGTACAGGGTCCAGCCATTCGGGTGCCAGAACACCATGCCCGGGGCTTCTTCCTGGGTGTGGAACAAGCCAAGGCGCTTGCCGATTTTACGGTGATCGCGCTTTTCGGCTTCTTCGATACGCAGGACGTAGGCCGCCAGCTGCTTTTTGTCAGCCCAGGCCGTGCCATAGATACGCTGCAACTGCTCGTTCTTGGCATCGCCACGCCAGTAGGCGCCCGACAGCTTGGTCAGCTTGAACGATTTGAGGAAACGCGTGTTCGGCACGTGAGGACCGCGGCACATGTCGACGTATTCTTCATGGAAGTACAAGCCCATGGCCTGCTCGTCCGGCATGTCTTCGATCAGGCGCAGCTTGTAGTCTTCACCACGGGCAGCAAACAGTTCGATCACTTCGGCACGCGGCGTCACTTTCTTGATGACGTCGTAGTCTTTTTCGATCAGTTGCTGCATGCGCTGTTCGATAGCAGCCATGTCATCCGGGGTGAACGGACGCTCATAGGCGATATCGTAGTAAAAGCCTTCGTCGATGACCGGCCCGATGACCATTTTGGCCGTCGGGAACAGCTGCTTCACCGCATGACCGACCAAGTGGGCGCAAGAGTGACGAATGATCTCCAGCCCCTCTTCATCCTTGGGCGTGATGATTTGCAAGGTGGCATCGTTTTCAATCAGATCACAGGCATCCACCAGCTTGCCGTTGACCTTGCCGGCCACGGTGGCTTTAGCCAGGCCGGCGCCAATTGAAGCGGCAACCTCGGCTACAGAAACTGGATGATCGAAAGAGCGTTGACTGCCGTCGGGAAGAGTAATAGTTGGCATGGCGCCTCCTCTCCTAGTGGTGACCCCTACCAAAGGTCACGTGGGTTGGGATGAGCCAGTACGCGATTCGGTGGTATGCCTGCCTCACAGTGGCAGGAGCCTTGCGGCGAACCTAAAACCGAACCAGAGTGACTGGAGTTCAAATCAAAAAGGTTAATGGCACTGCATGACGGTTCAAGGAACACGCGAATGCAGGAAATAGCCAGGGCGGCATGCTAGCACAGATGGATACGCCTGTTGCGCACCCCTCCCCGCATCCGCGAGAAAACGGGGTTTTTTACAAAAGGGTGAACTTGAGCTCCACTTACCTTTCACATACTCAGTGATACACACTCGGTTTTAATGCCTACAAGGAGCATCTTATGCGCACGATCCGCTTACTCGCCTTCGCAGCCCCCCTGGCGCTGCTGCTACCCCTGAGCGCCCAGGCCGATAACTGGCCTGCAGGCGCCAAAAAAGACTACATGAAGGACTGCGTAGCGGCAGCCAGCCAAAGTGTTGACGCAAAAACGGCCCAACAGCATTGCGCATGCGGTGCGGACAAGCTGTCCGAGAAGTTCACAAGCGCCGAAATCACACAGCTGATGAGCAAGACAACCCAGCCTAGCGCAGAGCTTCGCACCCGGGCTCTGGACGCCATCCAGGCTTGCCGGGCCAAGAAATAACCACCCTCCTCACGGCTCGAATTGAGCCATGAGGAGAGCAAAAACAGTCAAAAACGCTTTTGCACGTAAAAAATATTGATTCTCGACTGCTTTTTTTCTAACAGCCTTTAGCCCTCAACCCCCCGTAAACCGGGGGTCTTGAGCATTTCAAAGAGCAGACGAGGGTTAACATTGCAGCAATCTGTAGCTCAGGGGGGCTCCCAAAGCGCACATTTCGACTATGATACCTCGGTGTGCCCAGTTGGCCTGAGCAGCACAGTACTACTGAAAATATAAGTTTCTTGGAGATACACCATGTCTAATCGCCAAACCGGCACCGTAAAATGGTTCAACGATGAAAAAGGCTTCGGCTTCATCACTCCTCAAGGTGGCGGTGACGACCTGTTCGTACACTTCAAAGCTATCGAAAGCGACGGTTTCAAAAGCCTGAAAGAAGGCCAGACCGTTTCCTTCGTGGCTGAGAAAGGCCAAAAGGGTATGCAAGCTGCACAGGTTCGTCCGGAGTAAATCTCCCGCGAACAAAAAAACCCCGTCCATGTGACGGGGTTTTTTATGCCTGACGCAATGTCAGACCAGGTTAGCCGCAGTTAACCCGGGTAATGATGCCAGCGTCGTCCGCATTGAGATTGAGACGGTCCGAGCGGTACTCAAGCGTCATCACGTCATGCGGCATCAAAATACGCGCGTTCTGCGCACCAGCCTTGATACGGGCCTGCTCCAGAAGCTGCGCCGAAGCCTTTTGACCGACTGCAAATGCTGCTGATTTAGCATCGCAACGGCTATGCCCCGCCTCGGCGACAGGCTCCTTGACCGAACTTGCGGTGCTGCATCCGGACAGTGCCAAGACCGCCAACAACGAACCCAATGACACTAGCTTCCAAGACATGAAGCCTCCTTAAGATAAATAGTCTGAACCCTTGCGACAGCTTTTTCGCACATAGGTTGCATGACGCCTCTCAGCGCCTTCTGATTTGCCAGCACCGGCAAGTGTGCCCGAGCCGACTTTTACCGTGCACCCCTAATCATTGCCAAATATGTTCAGGTGTCAGTACACATCAATGTAATCGAACGGCGGATTAGGCCAGTTGTCCTTGAGGGCATTGAATATCTGCATGACCCAGACCTCATCGCTTGCTGCAACTTTTCCGACATAGCCAGAACCTGCCGCCCAGGTCTCCAGCCTGAAAAGCAGACCGTCGATATCGACACCGCCCACCACACCCGAAGATATATAAGCGATACCCGTCTTGGTCACGCGCAACTGTGTATGGGCATCATCACTGGCCGAGGCCAGCAACTGACGCACAGCGCCAAGAGTAAAGCCCTCAGGGTTGTTTAGATCAATTTGCATGGCCTGCACCGCTCCCAAAAAGTGCAAGTGTGGCACGCAGTGCGGGGGTCATGGGCTGTTGAGGGTGCAAAAACCAATATTTACTTTGGTCTATTCATAGCGAAATGACGACTTTTTGCTAAAATCGCCTTTTCACGCCCCCTTCCCATGAGCACCCCATGACAACAGTCAGCATCGATGCAGATATCAAGGCCAAGTGGCATCAAGGACAGTGCTCATACAGCCCTGGCAGCCCTGAAGAGCTGGCCATTATCGGCATCGACCTTTTGGTTAAAGAGCTCGGCACGGAAGCTGCCCGAGCGTTCGTCAGTCAGGTGTTCGAAAAGTACAAACCGGCCGAGCCCGTCAGGCTGACCTGACGGCGCGCAACCTCACTTCACTTGAGCCGGCCCAGACGCGCGGTAAGCAAGTCAAAAAAGCCCTGCGCGTCACCGCTCTCGACCCAAAAGGCGTTTTTGGGCTGGTTCAAGGTGTTGTACCAGTCCGGGATAGTCTGGCCAAAGGTCGGCCCCTCGCGAGTATCCACGACCAGGTTGACTTCACGCCCGGAGAACAGCGCAGGATTGAGCAGGTAGGCAATGACACTGGCATCGTGAACAGGCCCGCCAGGCAGTCCGTAGTGCACCATGTCGCCTTTCACATATTCATTGAGAATATCGCCCACCAGTTTGCCGGCCGTATTGCCCAGTGCAGCGATCTGCTTCAGTCGCGCCTCGCTGGTAAGGATCTTGTGTGTCACATCCAGCGGTACATAGGTCAGTTTCACCCCGCTCTTCAACACCACGTCTGCCGCATGCGGATCGGCATAAAGGTTGAACTCGGCAACCGGGGTGATATTACCGCCATTGAAATGGGCGCCGCCCATGACCACGACTTCCTTGATTCCCTGCGTGATTTCCGGGGCCTGGATCAAGGCCAGGGCCAGGTTTGTCTGCGGGCCGAGCATGGCAATGGTCACGCTGCCTGGCTTGGCTGCACGCAAGGTATCAACCAGGTAATTGACCGCATTGGCCTTTTCGAGACCTTTGGCCGGCTCATGCACAGGCACACCGGTGACGCCTTCCTGGCCGTGAATGTTCTCGGCGTAAATCGGCGTACGCACCAGGGGTTTAGGCGCCCCGGCATACACCGGCACGTCTTCGCGCCCTGCCCACTCCCGGGCCAGCCGGGCATTGCGCGAGGTCTTGTCGAGCCGTACGTTGCCCGCCACGGTGGTAATGGCCCGCACCTGTAACTGCTCCGGTGAAGCCAGTGCCAGCAGCAGAGCGACCACATCATCGGCGCCGGGGTCCGTGTCGATGATCAAATCGATCTTGTCGGCGGCTTGAACACTCGACATCGTGATGGCGGACACGAACAAGACACTCCTGATCAATGGCTGAAAAATCCGGGTAAAACGTGGCATCACAACTCCCTGGTTATTTGTCTAAAAAGTCACGCCAGAGACCAAGGCAATATTGCAGTACGGGCGACACTCTCCAGTACGAACAATCACCTTTGCCTGCAGGCATAGTTCCTTGAAAGCATTATGGGTGAGCAGGCTCCTTGAGCCCAACTCCCCCTTGCCTGCATATTCGTCGATACATGACAGCGCCGGGCATGGCGCCTGCAACAACTCAGTGGCGAGCACATGGCTTTGCACCTGCATCTCACTGAGCAGGGCGCGCAACGTGCTGGCAACATCAGGCACGCCTTGAGTCAGGGCCAGATCAATCAGTTCGATGCCCTTGGGCACCGGCAAACCGGCATCGGCAATCACCACGATGTCGCCATGCCCCAGCGAGGCAACCAGCCGCGACAAGGCGATATTCAGCAGCGGTGTTTTTTTCATGGTGCTTTAAAGCCCTGAACATCACGCAACAATGGAATCGAAGGCTGAGCCCCCGCCCGAGTGACCGATAACGCGGCGGCGACCTGCGCAAAGCGTATCGCGTCGTCCTCTTCCATACCCGCCGCCAGCGCGGCAGAGAAGCCGCCGACAAAGGTATCGCCCGCCGCCGTGGCATCCACCGCCTCGACCTTGGGCGCAGTAAAGTGCATCACTCGGTGGGTACTGACAAACAAGGCCCCCAGCGCGCCCAGGGTGACAATCACCTTGCCCGCGCCCAGCTCGACCAACCGCCGGGCAGCCCGCCCGGCCGACTCAAGGGAATCAACCGGCACACCGCTAAGCGCCCAGGCCTCGCTCTCATTCGGGATCAGGTAGTCGATGGCGCCATACCAGTGCCCCGGCAACGGAGCACTGACCGGGGCGGGATTGAGGATCACCACTTTGCCCAGTTCACGTCCACGCGCCAGCACGCATCCGACTGTTTCCATCGGCACTTCAAGCTGGCAAACAAGCACTTGCGCACCTTGCAAGACGTGATCAAAGGCGCGGATATCTTCCGCGGCCAGGCAGCCATTGGCACCCGGCACCACCACAATGGTGTTCTGGCTGCAGGCATCCACCGTGATAAGGGCCACGCCGCTGGCACAGTCAGGCACGGTGCGCACTGCCACACAATCAACCCGGTCAGCCAGCAAGCCGTCGCGCAACTGCACGCCATAGGCGTCACCGCCGACACAGCCGAGCATTGCCACCCGGGCCCCCAGGCGCGACGCTGCTACCGCCTGGTTCGCGCCCTTGCCACCGTGCACGGTGGTAAAGGATTGCCCGAACACCGTTTCCCCCGGGCGCGGCAATCTCTCGGTACGCGTGACCAGATCCATATTCAGACTGCCTGCAACCACAACATTCGCTTGCATGTATCGACACTCATCCAGTGATTGTAGGGGGGGATTTCAACGGTGCTTGCGCATAAGCCCGGGTGGACTCGCGCAGCACAATGTCGGGTTTGACGATCCGCTGCTCCACCGCCCGCCCGGGTACGGCAATGCGGCGCAACAATAACTGGGCAGCGATCTCGCCCAATTGCAGGATCGACTGCCCGACAGTTGTCAGCGACGGATAGACATAACGGCTCATCTGTACATCATCAAAACCAATCACCGACAACTGCTGGGGTACCCGAATATTGCGCTCGGCCGCCGCTCGCAATACGCCGATGCCCATCATGTCGTTGCAGGCAAAAATGGCCGAGGGCGGGTTGTGCTGCAGCAAGCCGACCGCCGCGTTGTAGCCCCCGACACTGCTGAAGTCACTCTCGACCATCCACTGCCCCTGAGGCGTTATACCCGCCTCCAGCAGCGCACGCCGATACCCGGCCATACGCAACTGCGCGACACGGGTGGCGGCGGGCCCGCCAATGCAGGCAATGGCACGATGCCCCAGATCGAGCAAATGCCGCGTAGCCAGATAAGCCCCCAGTTCGTGGTCGATGCACACCAGGTCAGCCTCAACCCCCTCAAAGCTGCGATCGACAATCACCATCGGCGTGCGTACGCCGACCAACCCGCTGGCCATCCCCAGGTCGCCTGTGGACGAAGCGACCACCAGCCCGTCCACACGCTTTTCCAGCAGCACCCGCAGGTAATTGCGCTGCTTGACCGGGTCATCATCACAGTTGCACAGGATCACGCAGTAATTGTTGCGCTCACAGTAATCCTCGATACCTCGCGCCAACTCGGCAAAGTACGGGTTCAGGCTATTGGCCACCAGCAGGCCGATGGTCGCTGTGGTCTTGGCCTTGAGCGAGCGTGCTACCGCGCTGGGTACATACTCCAGGTGTGCAATGGCTTGCTCAACCTTCAAGCGCACAGGTTCACTGACAGGGCGGGTTTTATTCAAAACATGAGAAACCGTCGTGTACGAAATGCCTGCCATTGCCGCGACATCTTTAATCGTTGCCATTGCTCAATTCCGTCGCTGTGCGCGTTGACTGCGGTAAGTGTCCAATACCACTGCTATCACAATGACAGCACCGGTAATAATACGCTTGGTGGGTTCCGTCGCGCCGATTTGAGCCAGCCCTGCGGCCAATACTGAAATAATCAGCACACCAAAAAACGTACTGATCACCGAACCGCGCCCGCCCATCAAGCTCGTGCCACCGATCACCACGGCCGCAATCACCTGCAGTTCAAGGCCCGAACCGGCATTGGGGTCTGCCGCCTCGAGGCGGGATATCTGAAACAGCGCCGCCACTCCTGCCAACAACCCCATCAGGCTAAAGACCAAAATCTTGTAGGGCTTTGGATTGATACCGGCCAGGCGAACGGCTTCTTCGTTGGTGCCAATGCCAATCAGATAGCGCCCAAACACCGTGCGCGTCAGCACCGCCTGGGCGATGACAATAATCAGCAACGCAATAATGAACGCGGGCGAGATGCCAAAGGCAACCGGATTGGCAAGCCAGGCGAACGCGTCGCCGATATACGCCGTGCGCGATCCTGTAAGCTGGTAGGCCCCGCCCCGGGCCATTTCCAGCACCCCCAGCGAGACAATAAAAGACGGGATTTTCCAGGCCACCGTGATCGACCCCGTAAGGGTCCCCGCCAGGGCCGCACAGCCCATGCCCAGCAAAGCGGCAGGCAATACACTCCAGCCCCAGCCCAGAATCGCAACGCTGACCGCCGACGCTGCCAGGGCCAACACCGAGCCGACCGACAGGTCGATGCCGCCGATGATCAGCACAAAGGTCATGCCGACCGACAACACCATCAAGTCGGGGATCTGGTTGGCCAGCGTACTGAGCGTGTCATAGGAGAAAAAATGTTCACTCAGGCTGGAAAACAGAATGATCATGGCCAGCAAGGCGCCCGCCAACCCGAGGTAGGTGCCCATTCCGTAGTAGTTATGTGCACTTTTATGCGGCACGCGGGTAGGGTTCATGAGGCTTCCTTTGGCGTGGCTTCAGCAAGCAACGCATCTCGTTTTTGATAACCGGCAAAAGCTGCCGCCAGTAACTGTTCCTGACTCCAGCTGTCACGTTCAAAGGTATCGATCAGCCGGCCCGCAGACAGCACGCCAATGCGGTCACAAATCAGCATCAACTCGCGAAGATCGCTCGACACCACCACCAGCGCCTTGCCCTTGCGCGTCAGCTCGCCCAGCAGCCGGTAAATATCGAACTTGGCGCCAATATCGATACCGCGCGTAGGCTCATCGAACAGCAGAACCGAACAGTCGCGCTCCAGCCAGCGGCCAATGACGACCTTCTGCTGGTTGCCACCGGACAGTTGCGACACCACTTGTTCCGGGCCGCTGCTGCGGATGCCCATGGCGTCTATCTGACGCCGGGCCAATGCGGCCTCCTGCTCCCGGTTGACCAAGCCACTGCTTGAAATCCGATCCATATTGCCCAGGCCGATGTTGGCACTGATCGACTGGGTCAGCAGCAAGCCTTCACCCTTGCGGTCCTCGGTAATCAGTGCAATACCCTGCCGGACAGCATCTGCCGGCGAATGGATGGTCACTACCTGCACAGGAGCACCCACTGCAACCGTGCCGCTGTCGGCCACATCGGCACCATAGATCAGTCGCAGCAGTTCGGTGCGCCCTGCCCCGATCAGTCCGGAAATCCCGAAAATCTCGCCTTTTCTGACTTTAAACGATACATCTCGTACCTTGTCCGAGCGGCTGATACCACAGACTTCAAGCGCCGTTTCACCCAAGCTACGTTCGCCCAAATCCAGCTGGTCACCCAACTCGCGGCCCACCATCAAGTTGACCAGTTGCTCGCTGTTGTAATCGGCAATGGGCTCGACGCACACCAGGCAACCATCGCGCAGTACGGCAATCCGCTGCGCCACCTGTGCCAGCTCTTCAAGTCGATGGGAGATATACACAATCGCCACGCCACGGGCCTGCAGCCGTTCGATTTGCACAAAAAGCATTTCAACTTCACGGGCGGTGAGCATGGCCGTGGGCTCATCGAGGATAAGCACATGGCAATCGCCGATCAGGTTGCGCGCAATCTCGACCATCTGCTGATGGCCAATGCCCAGCTCCCCGACCAGGGTGTCCGGGTCAATCGCCTCCAGACCCACCTGGCTCATGGCCTCAATGGCCGCTTTGCGCAACTGCTTGCGGCTGATCCAGCCCAGGTGGCCGGGCAATTTGTCCAGAAACAGGTTTTCCGCCACCGTCAGCGTGGGCAGCAGGTTCAGTTCCTGCATGACCATGCGCACACCCAATTGCTCGGCCTGCGCACGACTGCCCGGGGCATAGGCCTGGCCATTGAATTGCATGTGCCCGAGAGTCGGCACCTCCAGGCCACCCATGATCTTCGATAGTGTGCTTTTGCCAGCGCCATTCTCACCCGTCAGGGCCAGAACTTCGCCGCGATGCAACGACAGCTCGATAGCAGCCAGTACCGGCTGCTGAGTGTAGGTTTTACCAATCCCGCTGACCGTGAGGATCACGCTGGCATCAGGAGCAGACATGACATTTCTCCGGGCACCTGCCCGACCGGGCAAGTGCCTGCGACAGCGAGTGGGATTACTTGTTGATGACCAGTTCGACAGGGGTATCGATGACACCGTCCTTGAGGTTTTCAACCGGTTCTTTTTTGACCAGCTTGAGCGCCGTTTCGATGCCATAAACCGCCTGTTTCGCGGCAGCCTGATCGGCCGTTGCCAGCACACGGCCATCCTTGAGCATGGGTTTTATCGCATCGATGTTGTCATAGCCGACCACTTGCACCTTGCCGACCTTGCCTGCAGCCCGGATAGCCGACACCGCGCCCAGCGCCATGCTGTCATTGCCCGCCAGAATGGCCTTGAGGTTTGGATACTCGCTGAGCATGCCCGCCGCAACCTTGTTGCCACCGTCGATTTCCCAATTGCCCGACTGCACCGGCACAATCTTCATCCCGGCAGCGTTCATCGCATCCGTGAAACCCGCTGTGCGCATTTGCGCATTGGTCGTGGTCGATACACCCTCGATGATCCCGACCTCATCACCGGCCTTGAGCCTGGTGGCCAGATACTCGCCGACCTCACGAGCCCCCTGCCTGTTGTTGGGCCCCACAAAGGGTACTTCGAGCCCTTTGCTTTTCAGCACCTGGGGGTCGAGCTGGTTGTCGATATTGACCACCACAATGCCACGGTCACTGGCCTTTTTGATGGCCGACACCAGCGCCTTGGAGTCTGCGGGCGCAATCACCAGCGCATCGACCTTGGCGATGATCATCTGATTGATGATGTCGATCTGGCCCGCAGTGTCCGTTTCATTTTTGATCCCGTTGGAAATCAGGTCGAAACTGGCGGCATTGGCCTTTTGATAATCCTCGCCACCCTTTTGCATGGTGACAAAGAACTCGTTTGCCAAGGACTTCATGACCAGGCCGACTTTGGGTTTTTGTGGCGTATCGGCATTGGCGACAGGGAGGGTAAGGGATGCCGCAGCCAGCATGGCGACAGCAAGAAGGCGTCCAGCAAATGGCAGCTTCATGGGGGCAACTCCGATCTTATGATTATTGTGAGCAACGTCCTGCTCGCACACGCCTGAGCGCCAAAAGCTGGGTGACTGGCATCAGGTCCTGCCTGACTGCCAGAAATACAGACTCAAGAAAACGGCGCAAACGTTTGCTAGGCCCTCACTATGGAAAGCCACCTGTTATTTGTCAATGTGAAAAAAAACGCGATCAGACACATCGATATTCGACTCTCCGAACAAAAAAAACGCTTCTGTTCGGAAAACCGTCCGGTTTCTTTTCCAGAAAGCGGATCGTGGAAATAAAGACCCATAAATCAATACGTTGTGTGCGCCCCGAGAAACTTCGCTTAGTGGCACAAATAGTGCTTTCCAGTCTCTATGCATGGTCAATAAATGGCACATGCCGAGCAAAGTGTGCAGTCATCGGCATACTCACTAATAAGAGAAAAAACAATGAAAAATGCTGTTTTGAAAACTTTTGTTCCGGGCGCACTGGCCCTGCTGCTGGCACTGCCGACCGCTCAAGCGCAAGAGGCTGTCACCAAGCCCAACGTCATCATCCTCGCCACTGGCGGCACTATCGCCGGTGCAGGTGCCAGCGCTGCCAACAGCGCCACTTACACGGCCGCTAAAGTCGGTATCGACAAATTGATCGCTGGCGTCCCCGAGCTAAGCCAACTGGCCAATGTGCGTGGCGAGCAAGTGATGCAAATTGCATCCGAGAGCATCACCAACGAAAACCTGCTGCAATTGGGCCGCCGGGTCGCCGAACTGGCTGACAGCAACGACGTTGATGGCATCGTTATCACCCACGGTACCGACACCCTCGAAGAAACCGCCTATTTCCTGAACCTGGTCGAAAAAACCGACAAGCCCATCGTGGTGGTCGGCTCCATGCGTCCGGGCACCGCCATGTCGGCTGACGGCATGCTGAACCTGTACAACGCCGTTGCCGTTGCCGGCAGCAAAGATGCGCGCGGCAAAGGCGTGCTGGTCACCATGAACGACGAAATCCAGTCGGGCCGTGATGTCAGCAAAATGATCAACATCAAGACCGAAGCCTTCAAAAGCCCGTGGGGTCCGCTGGGCATGGTCGTTGAAGGCAAGTCCTACTGGTTCCGCTTGCCAGCCAAGCGCCACACCATGGACTCCGAGTTCGACATCAAGAACATCAAGAGCCTGCCAAACGTTGGCATCGCCTACTCCTACGGCAATGTGGACGACACCGCCTATAAAGCGCTGGCCCAATCCGGTGCCAAAGCCATCATCCACGCGGGTACCGGCAACGGTTCAGTGTCCTCCAGCGTGGTGCCGACCTTGCAAGCCCTGCGTAAGGATGGCGTACAAATCATTCGTTCTTCCCACGTAAACAACGGCGGTTTCGTACTGCGTAACGCAGAACAGCCTGACGACAAAAACGACTGGGTTGTTGCCCATGACCTGAACCCGCAGAAAGCCCGCATCCTGGCCATGGTCGCCCTGACCAAGACCCAGGACAGCAAAGAGCTGCAGCGCATCTTCTGGGAATACTGAGTGCTTGCTTGACGCCTTGGCGCGCTGAATAAGCAAGGCCGCCTCCCCTATGGGAGGCGGCCTTTTTATTGGCCGGACAAAAGCTGCGGCACAACCGGCAGTTGCACCAAACAGTTGCCAAATGTGGCGCAGTTAAATACTGTATGCGCATACAGCACACCAAGGATTGCATCATGGCTAAAAAAGCAGCAAAAGAGCCGACTCCGCCAAGCCCCTATGAAATTTTCGGCACACGTATACAAAAAATCATCAGCTCGCCAAAAGCTCAAAAAGACAAAATGGCGGTGCTTGAGCGACTCGAAGGCGATAACCCTGAGTTCTGGGAACGCCTGCTGGAAGAAATTTCTGAAAACGATAACGTCACTGTCGCCCACCGCGATGATGGCGGCGTGAATGTTTTCTGGACCGTGCTTGAGGAAGACTGAGTCAATGAGGGTTTGTTTACTGGTACTGCTCGGTCTTTTCACCGTTGCAAGCGCACAGGCCGCGGCCCCGAATACCTTCAGCGAAGCCAAGAAGGTTGCCTGGAAGCTCTACGCGCCGCAGTCCACCGAGTTCTACTGCGGTTGCAAATACACCGGCAACCGCGTCGACCTGAAAGCCTGCGGTTATATCCCGCGCAAAAATGCCAACCGTGCCGCACGCATCGAGTGGGAACATATCGTTCCCGCCTGGCAGATCGGCCATCAGCGCCAATGCTGGCAAAGTGGCGGGCGAAAAAACTGCACTCGCAACGACCCGGTGTTCAAAGTTGCTGAAGCCGACTTGCACAACCTGGTACCCAGCATCGGCGAGGTCAACGGGGACCGCAGCAATTTCAGTTTTGGCTGGTTGCCCGAGCAAAAAGGCCAATATGGTTCGTGCCTGACACAAGTCGATTTCAAATCAAAAAAGGTCATGCCCCGCCCCTCCATTCGCGGGATGATCGCGCGCACCTACTTTTACATGAGCAAGCAATACAACTTGCGTCTGTCCAGGCAGGACCGCCAGCTTTACGAAGCCTGGAACAAAACCTACCCGGTTCAAGCCTGGGAGCGCCAGCGCAATCAGGCGGTAGCCTGCGTGATGGGCCGTGGCAACGAATTCGTCGGCCCGGTCAACCTCAAAGCCTGCAGTTGAAATCCCCCCTGCCTGCACCCGCCTTGAGCCGTGGTTAAAACTGCGGTTCAAGGTGCTGTCCCTGCCCTTCGACGTTCGCTTTCGGCCAATCATTGTCCGACTGGATTCCGAGGGCGAATGTTGCCGAACCGACAATGCTGAGCTATTACTTTCGGCATGATCAAACAGGTTCGATTCAATAAAAAACAACGGGTGGTAGACGAACTCGTCCACCGTATCGAAAGCGGGCTTCTGGCAGACGGTCACCTGCTGCCGGAAGCAGACCAATTGGCTCAAGAACTGCGTGTCAGCCACAGTACGTTGCGAGCTGCACTGGCCGAACTGGAAAAGCGAAAATACATTGCCAAACGCACCGAGGGCGGCGCCATCGTCACCTACGACGGTATTACGCTCGACCAAAACAACGGCTGGACACAGGCCCTGGCCAACACCGGCGCCCGAATCCACACCGAACTGCTGCGACTCGAGGCCATAGAGCGTGCGGACCTCCTGCATCGCTTCGGCTTGAGCCAGTTCGTGATCCTTGAGCGCCGCCGTCGCCGCGATGATGGCACTGCGATTTCTCTGGAACGCTCGTTCGTGCCCGCAACAGGTGGCCTGGAAGGCCTGCCACGTATAGGGCTGATTGACGACTCGCTCACCATTACGCTGGCGGCCTACGGCTTTGTCGGTGATCGTGGCGACCAATGGATTGGCGCCGAGCCGCTGGGTAAAGAAGACGCACTATTGCTCGGCCGCCCCGCCGGCACAGTTTTTCTCAAAGCCCTGCGCACCACCTACGACCGCCAAGGACGCTTTATGGAAATGGTCGAGAGCTGGCTGGATCCTGTGCACTTTCGCATGTACCACTCATTTGGCACGCCAACATGACGCAGCCGGATCTCGACCTTGGCGCACTGTACGGCCTGGCCCTGGGTGATGCGCTGGGCATGCCGACCCAATCGTTCAGTCGCGGACAGATCCAGGCCCGCTTCGGGCGCATTACAACCCTTGAGAATGCCCCGGCCGATCAACCCATTGCGCCAAATATGCCCGCGGGCTCAATCACCGACGATACCGAGCAGGCAATACTGGTCGGCCAACTGCTGGTTGAAGGCAAAGGCAATATTGACCCCCACCAGCTTGCCCGGCGCCTGATCAGTTGGGAGTCCGGCATGCGGGCCAAGGGTTCCCAGGACCTTCTGGGGCCATCAACCAAGCGCGCAATCGAGATGATCCTCGCTGGCCACAGCCCCACTGAATCGGGCCGCTACGGCACCACCAACGGCGCGGCCATGCGCATTGCTCCGGTAGGTATCGCCAGCGATATCAACCAGCCGGAACGCTTCATCCATTGTGTGGTTCAGGCGTGCCAGGTGACGCACAACACCAGCCTGGGGATTGCCAGCGCAGCCGCAGTGGCCGCCGTCATCTCCAGTGGCATAAACGGTAAAAAACTTGAGCACGCCCTCAATGCTGGCACTGAAATGGCCTTTATCGCCGAACACCAGGGTCACTGGGTTGCCGGGGGCCGCATCGGCCCGCGTATTCGCTGGGCCAGGCAGGCCAGCAGCGAGTGCAACCCCGACAATTTTGGCGACCTGCTCTATGACGTGATTGGCACTTCGGTCGCCTCCCAGGAGTCCGTAGTAGTCGCCTTTGCCCTTGCCCAACGCGTGGCCAGCGCAGGGCTGAACCGTTTCGATGCCCTGTGCATGGCCGCCAGCATCGGTGGCGACACCGACACCATTGCCGCCATCCTCGGCGCCATGCTTGGTGCCTGTGGAGGAATGCAACAGTGGCCCGCGACACTGATCGAACAGATCACAAGGGTCAACGACCTGCATCTGCAGCCTCTGGCACGCGATCTGTTAGCCCTGCGCCTTGCGTAAAAAACCTGCCATGGACAGCAACACGACGGGCCTGGCACAAAGTCAGCGCCACACACAGCCTGCGACAACGATAACAAGCGCATCAGGAGCCATACGCCATGACTTCCCCTGACCCCGGGCACAGTGCCGGGCAACTGGAAACACGCGGCATCGAGCCGGTTCCCGAAAACGAGTGCAACGGCAACCCCGGGCAGCTGTTCTGGGTATGGTTTGCTGCCAATATCAGCATCCTCGGCCTGCCACTGGGCGCCACGCTGGTGGCCTTCCATCAACTGGCCATCTGGCAGGTGGTCATCGTCGCCTTGATCGGGGCTGGCGGCTCGTTCGCCCTGGTCGGCGTCATATCCATCGCCGGTCGACGGGGCCGAGCACCAAGCCTGACCCTATCGCGAGCTATATTCGGCGTACGGGGCAATATAGGTCCTACGCTGGTTTCACTGATTTCCCGTGTCGGCTGGGAAACCGTAAACACCACCACCGCGGCATTTGTGCTGCTGGCCTTGTCTTCAATCCTGTTCAATACCCCCACCGAAGCCAAAAGCGCACCGGTGCTCACCCTGGTGTTTATCGCCCTCTTCACCCTGCTGACCCTTGCGGTTTCAGGCCTGGGCCACGCCACGCTGCTGCTGATCCAGAAGTGGGCAACTTATGTGTTCGGCGCGCTCAACCTGCTGGTCGGCGGTTTTCTGTGCGCCACCATCGACTGGCCAGGCGTCTTCAGCGCCAGCCCGGCACCCGTCAGCGCCGTGATTATCGGGATTGGCATCATGGCCGCGGGCACCGGTATCGGTTGGGCCAACGCCGGGGCTGACATGTCGCGCTACCAAAAATCCAGCGTCAGCGCCGCGCAACTGGTGGCCAGCGCAGCCTGGGGCGCAGGGATTCCACTGGTTCTGCTGATTACTCTGGGGGGGTTGCTGACGGTCGGCAACCACGCGCTGGCATCCGCAACCGACCCCATTGCAGCAATCCGCAGCCTGCTGCCCTCCTGGATGGCGGTTCCCTACCTGGTCAGCGCCTTTGGCGGCCTGTTGCTGTCCAATCATCTGTCCGTCTATTCGGCCGGTCTCACTACCCTGACCCTGGGTGTAAGGATCAAGCGGGTGCAGGCCGTCGTCGTGGATATCGTGGCGATTTTCTGTGGTTCGATTTACTTCATGCTATTTGCCGACAGCTTTTACGGCCCTTTCATCACTTTTATTTCACTCACTGCCATCCCGATTACCGCCTGGGTAGCGATTTTTGTCGTCGACCTGCTGCACCGTCACTGCTACAGCGCCAACGACTTGCTCAACGTCAGCCCCAGCAGCGCCTACTGGTACAGCGGCGGCATCGAATGGCGGGCCTTGAGTGCCTGGGCCGTGGCCCTGCTGCTGGGGTTATGCTTTACCCGGGTTGGCAGCAACGATGCCGACTGGTTTACCGGCCCGCTCGCCGATTCCTGGCTGGGCCACAACGGCCTCGGCTGGGTCGTGACTTTCATCGTGGCTGGCGGCCTGTATGCGCTGCTGGGCGGCGCCAGAGACCGCCGCCTGCCAGCACAGGACAGCGCCCATGCCTAGATTGCTGCACACAGGCCAGGTGATCATCGATCTGGCCATGAGCCTGGACACACTGCCCGCCTCCGGCGGCGACGCGCTGGCCCACAGCGCCAGCTTTCACGCCGGTGGCGGGTTCAACGTAATGGCCGCTGCCCAGCGCAACGGCCTGCAGAGTGTGTACCTGGGGCGTCATGGTCAGGGACAGTTCGGTGACATGGCTCGCCAGGCCATGCACGCCGAGGGCATACACATGACCCTGCCAGTAGACCCGCATAAAGACACCGGGCTGTGCGTCGCACTCACCGAAGCCAGCGCCGAGCGTACTTTTATTTCCTGCATTGGTGCCGAAGGCGGGTTGTCTGCCCACGACCTCGCGCACGTCAGCGTGCAGCCCGACGACCATCTCTATGTCAGCGGTTACAGCCTGCTCCATGTCGGCAAGGCGAGGCCGCTTTTGCAGTGGATACAGGGCCTGGCGCAGAGTGTCCAGGTGACCTTCGATCCCGGCCCGTTACTGACCGATATTGACCCGCAACTGCTCGACGCCCTGCTCCCGCGCCTGAACCTGTGGACCGGCAACACTGCCGAAGCGCTGAGTTTTACCCATGCCCCCACACTGACCGACGCCCTGCCTGCCCTGAGCGCACGCCTGCCCACACACTGCCTTGCGGTTGTGCGCGACGGCCCGCAAGGCTGCTGGATCAGTGACCGCCACGGTCAGCAACACATCGCCGGGTTCAAGGTGCAGTGCATCGACAGCAATGGTGCCGGGGATGCTCATACAGGCGTGCTGATTGCCGCATTGGCGGCCGGGCATCCCGCACCGCAAGCGGCGCAACGGGCCAATGCAGCAGCGGCAATCGCCGTGACCCGTCGGGGGCCTGCCACAGCGCCGGGCGCTGGCGAAATTGATCGTTTATTGGGCGAAAATGGTTTTCATTGATCGAAAAAGAATTCCCCTACATGCAAATACGACTATAGGCCTGCCCACAACAGGACTAAAGACTGTAAAAAACATCTGCAAAAACATGATGAAACGTTAGAAAATATTCAAAATACTGTTTTAACCCTAACCAGGCTCACGGAATGCAACTCCAGCGCCCGATAACTCTTCTAGAGGTCGGGCCATTTGTGCGTGTTTGCAGGGCTGCGTTTCTCCTGAATTGTGAAGATACTCTTGAAACTCATCATTATTGCTGTCTACGTCTTGTCCATCGCCTATGTCCACCTGCGGGGCAAGGTTCGCCATAAGCTCGGGCGTCAACTGACCGATCACTCCTCCTTCCTGGCTCCGATCAACTGCTTTTTGTATCTGTTTTCCAAAGTGCCCGGCCAGCCCTACCTCAAACCTGCCGATTTCCCGGAACTGCAACCCTTGCAGGATCACTGGCAGGAAATCCGTGAAGAAGCGCGAAACCTGATGCAGGCGGGCGAGATCAAGCGTTCCGAGCAACCCAACGATGTCGGCTTCAACTCGTTTTTCAAAAGTGGCTGGAAGCGCTTTTACCTGAAGTGGTATGGCGACAACCACCCTTCGGCGGTCGAACTGTGCCCGCGCACCATTGAGCTGCTCAACAGCATCGGTACGGTCAAGGCCGCCATGTTTGCCGAATTGCCCCCTGGCTCCAAACTGGTGCGTCACCGCGACCCCTACGCCGGATCGCTGCGTTTTCACCTGGGCCTGGACACCCCGAATGATCCAGGCTGCTATATCAACGTTGACGGCCAGAACTACGCCTGGCGTGACGGCGAGGCGGTGATGTTTGACGAAACCTTTATCCATTACGCCGAAAACACTACCGATAAAAATCGCATCATCCTGTTCTGCGATGTCGAGCGTCCGATGCAGTATCGCTGGGCCAGTGCCTTCAATCAGTGGTTCAGCCGCACAGTGATGGCATCCGCCAGTTCGCCTAACGATGCCAGTGACAAAACCGGCGCCCTGAACCGCGCATTTACCCGGTTATACAAGATTCGCCTGCGCGGCAAAGAGCTGAAAAAGCGCAATCGCACGCGTTACTACGTAGAAAAATGGTTGGTGTTCGGCGGGTTGCTGGGTGTGTTTTTGTTGGTCTAGCCTTGTAGCCGCTACGAGGCACGAAGCTGCGAAGGGCTGCGTAGCGGGCCCGCACTTTTAAACTCCTGTGGCCCTTAATGCAGCCTCGCACCTCGTCAGCCGCTACACCACCAGCGGCGGCAAGGTGCCCAGCAATGACACGGCGGCGACTGCCGCCAAGCCAAACAGCCATTCCAATGCAACGCTTCTGCGCAACAGGGTGAAGCGGCCCGCACGACTCATCAGCAGATTGAACAGCGCCAGCAGCAACATCACCCCCACCAGGGTCACCTTGATCAACAGAATCAGGGCGAAGCCTTCAAACAAAGGTGAAGGCCAGAGCGCACCGGTCAGCACGCGGGTATTGATCAGCCCGGTAAGAATAATCCCGGCGACCAACATAAACCCCAGATTGCTGAAGCGCTGCAACACAGCGCCCACGTCCTGACCGACAGGCCGCACAAGGATAAGCTGCAACCCCAACAGACCACCGATCCAGGCCCCCACACACGCCAGATGCACCCACTGGTTAAGCATCAGCAATTGCCCACGCCAGCCATCCAGCATCGCGCCGTGACCCACCGGAGCCAACGTGCCCAACAACAGAAAACCCAGCAACCAGATAAGGTTAAATCCGCTACGGGCATACAAGGCGAGCAACAACAGCACGCAAAACAGCAGATGAAAAGCCCACACCTGGCCGAAAAAGGTACTGCCCAACACCAGCCACAACGTCGCCGGGGCCAGGGTTTCAGGCCAGCTTCCTGCCATCGAGTGGGTGGTCAACAGTAACCAGGCAAGGCCGCTGGCCAGCGCCACCCAGGCCAGCACCCGATTGACCTTAAGCAATTGGCCATCAATGTCGAAGGATGGCCATGCCCCGCGCAACAGAGGCCTGAATGCACAGGCTCCGAAGATCAGCAACACCACACTGAAATGCACAAACCGGCAGATCACCATTGCACTGAGCATCAACTCAGTTGCTCACCGTAAAGCTGTAATCGCCGGCACTTTTGTGGGTATCGACAGACACGGCGTTCCATTTGACGTTATAGGTACCCGCCGGCAACGGCTGTGCCGGTGTCACAATCAGGGTTTTCTTGTTGCCGGGTTCGGTCTTGATGCTGCTCACCGGCACCGGCGCCTGGTCATGGCTGATCACAACCTGGGTAAACGCCTGCTCCACGCCTTCACTGAACACCAGGCGCAGTTCGTTGACGCTGTTCACCGTGCTGTCGGCGGCGGGGGTCGCCTGCTCCAGATGGGCATGGGCAAACGCTGCGCCGGCCCCGGTCATCAGTGTCAGTAACGCAGCCGTATTAAGAACTTTCTTCAAAAAAGCAGCAGCCATTGCACAGTACCTTGAGAGTGAAATACACGGTCATAATACTCGCCTAAACTGATTTGAAGGGCGAGCGCAGACAACACAAACACAACGTCTCCCCCGCAAGGATTCCGGTATGCCCACCCGCCTCAGCTTTATTTGTCATGCCCGCACAGAAGCCCAGCGTCTGGGCCGCTTTGCACTGGATGAGGCGGCTGACCCGAAAGGCCTGCTGTTGGCCGCCGAATTGAGTGCCAGGCTGAAAAAGCCGGTACGCATACTCTGCGCGCCCGAAACCCGCACCCTGCAAACCGCGCAGGCACTGGGTGGCGAAATCGAGATTGTCCCGGCCCTGGGCGACTACGATATCGGCGACTGGCAGGGCCAGCGCCTGTCAGACCTGCAACAAAGCATGCCCCAGGCGCTAGCCAACTGGATCAGCAACCCCGATGCCGCGCCCCATGGCGGTGAGTCGATACAGGCCCTGTGCCTGCGGGTCAGCGCCTGGCTCGACGAGTTTCGCGAAGAGGGTCATTTTGCCGTGGTGACTCATCCTTTTGTGATCCGTGCTGCCATATTGCACGCCCTGGCAGCGAGCACTGCCTCCTTCAACCTGATTGACGTAGAGCCACTGGCGGTGGTCGACCTGCGCTTCAACGAGCGCTGGCGCTTGCGGGTGTAATTCACTCCTCCAGCGTCAGCCCGCCAGGAGGCAATGGCAGCGCAGTTTTGTAGCGCACCTGTTTGAGGGCGAAGCTGGAGCGGATATTGGCCACGCCGGGCACCTTGGTCAAAAAGTCCATCATGAAACGCTCCAGCGCCTGGATGCTGGGCACCAGCACCCGGATCAGGTAATCCGGGTCGCCGGCCATCAAGTAGCACTCCATGACTTCATGGCGATCGGATATCGCCGCTTCAAAATGCTGCAGGGCTTCCTCGACCTGTTTTTCCAGGCTCACATGGATAAACACATTGACATGCAGCCCCAGCATATCGGCGTCAAGCAGGGTCACCTGCTCGCGGATCAGGCCGCGCTCTTCCATGGCCTTGACCCGGTTGAAACAGGGCGTCGGCGACAGGTTGACCGAACGCGCAAGGTCCGCATTGGTGATGCGCGCATTCTGCTGAAGGCTATTGAGAATCCCGATATCAGTTCGATCTAGCTTGCGCATGAGACAAAAGCACCTGTTTTTTATGTTTATGCAGAATTCTTATCCTTAAACGCTGCAAAGCACAATGAACTACAGAGAAATATTCTTCGGCGTCAGGAATATGATTGTTGTAGGACAAGATCTTGGTTTTTATCAGACAGATCTTCGACAGTACTACCTAGCTCCCGCGCCTATAAACACGACAAGATCGAGCGTAGAGAAAGCCATGAATGAATATGCACCGCTGCGCCTGCACGTTCCCGAACCGTCCGGCCGCCCAGGCTGCAAGACCGACTTCAGCTACCTGCGCCTGACCGATGCCGGTCTGGTGCGCAAACCCCCGATCGATGTGGAACCTGCCGACACCGCAGACTTGGCCAAAGGCCTGATCCGTGTACTCGACGACAAGGGCCAGGCCCTTGGCCCGTGGGCCGAAGGCGTATCGAGCGAAGTGTTGCGCGAAGGCATGCGCGCCATGCTCAAGACGCGCATTTTCGACACGCGCATGGTGGTCGCCCAGCGCCAGAAAAAAATGTCGTTCTATATGCAAAGCCTGGGCGAAGAAGCCATCGGCAGCGCCCAGGCCCTGGCCTTGAACATCGACGACATGTGCTTCCCCACCTACCGCCAGCAAAGCATCCTGATGGCTCGTGATGTGCCGCTGGTCGACCTGATCTGCCAATTGCTGTCCAACGAACGCGACCCGCTTAAGGGTCGGCAATTGCCGATCATGTACTCGGTGCGCGACTACGGCTTTTTCAGTATTTCCGGCAACCTCGCCACCCAATTCGTACAGGCGGTTGGTTGGGGCATGGCCTCGGCCATCAAGGGCGACACCAAAATCGCCTCGGCCTGGATCGGTGACGGCGCCACCGCCGAATCGGACTTCCACACTGCCCTCACCTTTGCCCACGTTTACCGCGCCCCGGTGATCCTCAACGTGGTCAACAACCAATGGGCCATTTCGACCTTCCAGGCCATTGCCGGTGGCGAGTCCACCACCTTTGCCGGACGCGGCGTGGGCTGCGGCATTGCTTCGCTGCGGGTCGACGGCAACGACTTTATCGCCGTTTACGCCGCCTCGGCCTGGGCCGCAGAGCGCGCGCGCCGCAACCTGGGGCCGACCCTGATCGAATGGGTCACTTATCGTGCTGGCCCGCACTCCACCTCCGACGACCCGTCCAAGTATCGTCCGGCCGATGACTGGAGCCACTTCCCGCTGGGCGATCCGATTCTTCGTCTCAAGCAGCACCTGATTGCCACCGGCAACTGGTCGGAAGAAGAGCACGCAGCCGTCAGTGCCGAGCTGGAAGCGGAAATCATTGGCGCGCAAAAGGAAGCCGAGCGTTTCGGCACCCTGGCAGGCGGGCAGATACCCAGTGCCGCGAGCATGTTCGAAGACGTGTACAAGGAAATGCCCGAGCATTTGCGCCGGCAACGCCAGGAATTGGGGTTATAACCAGATGAACGACAACAATAAAATTCAGATGGAGAACGCCGTGAGTACCAGCACCATGACGATGATCCAGGCCCTGCGCTCGGCCATGGATGTGATGCTCGAGCGCGACGATAACGTGGTGGTGTTTGGCCAGGACGTGGGCTACTTCGGCGGTGTGTTCCGCTGCACCGAAGGCCTGCAGGCCAAGTACGGCAGTTCGCGGGTGTTCGACGCACCGATCTCGGAAAGTGGCATCGTCGGTACCGCCGTGGGCATGGGCGCCTATGGCCTGCGCCCGGTGGCCGAAATCCAGTTTGCCGACTATTTCTACCCGGCGTCCGACCAGATTGTTTCTGAAGCGGCGCGCCTGCGTTACCGCTCTGCCGGCGAGTTTATCGCGCCAATGACCATCCGCATGCCCTGCGGCGGCGGGATTTACGGTGGCCAGACCCACAGCCAGAGCCCCGAGGCCATGTTTACCCAGGTCTGCGGCCTGCGTACCGTGATGCCATCCAACCCCTACGACGCCAAGGGCCTGCTGATTGCCGCCATCGAGAACGATGACCCGGTGATCTTCCTCGAGCCAAAACGCCTGTACAACGGCCCGTTCGACGGCCACCACGACCGTCCGGTACCCCCCTGGATGAAGCACCCGGCCAGCGCCGTGCCCGACGGTTACTACACCGTCCCGCTGGACTGCGCCGCCATTGTGCGGCCCGGTACTGAAGTCACCATCCTGACCTACGGCACCACCGTTTATGTGGCCCAGGCCGCCGCCGAAGAAACCGGCATCGACGCTGAAGTCATCGACTTGCGCAGCCTCTGGCCGCTGGACCTGGACGCCATTGTCACCTCTGTAAAAAAGACCCGCCGTTGCGTTGTTGTTCACGAAGCCACCCGTACCTGCGGGTTTGGCGCCGAGCTGATCGCACTGGTTCAAGAGCACTGCTTCCACTACCTGGAAGCGCCGATCGAGCGCGTAACCGGCTGGGATACCCCCTATCCCCATGCCCAGGAGTGGGCCTATTTCCCCGGCCCGGCGCGAGTGGGTGCTGCACTACAACGGGTTATGGAGGTCTGAATGGGTACGCACGTTATCAAGATGCCGGACATTGGCGAAGGCATTGCGCAAGTAGAACTGGTGGAATGGTTTGTCAAAGTCGGTGACATGGTCAGCGAAGACCAGGTGGTCGCCGATGTGATGACCGACAAGGCCACGGTAGACATCCCCTCCCCCGTGGCCGGCAGGGTCCTGGCCCTGGGTGGCCAGCCTGGCGAAGTCATGGCCGTGGGCAGCGAACTGATCCGCATCGAAGTCGAAGGCGCCGGCAACCTGCGTGAAAGTGCGCAAGCTGGCCCTGCAGCGGAACCTGTGGTCGCCGCAGTAAAAGCCGCCCCTCAAGCTCGCGTAGAAGTGGCCGTGGTGGCCGCCCCACCGATCAAGGCGGCACCGGCACAACGATCGGCGCCTGTGGCC
>NZ_WIWL01000122.1:0-300 GCF_009600105.1 Pseudomonas sp. FSL R10-0056 | reverse complement strand
TCAGCAGGCGCTTACCCTTGAGGATCTGCGCCGCGTGCCAGTTGTCAGCCAGGGTCAAGTCGGAGAACTTCACCGCGTACTTAAACACCTCCATGAAGCCTTCCACGGGATCGCCCAGGATGGGCCTGCAATCCACGACCATGCTGTCGCCAGTGATCTTGTGCCACTCGGCGCTGAGGTCAGTTTGTGATGGCTGAGAGGTAGCCAAAATGATCATGTGGCAATGCGGATGCCAGCCCTTGCCCTTGTTGGTCAGCTCAAGGGTGTAAACAGCCCCCTCGGCTCTGCAAAGCTCAGTCC
>NZ_WIWL01000121.1:0-301 GCF_009600105.1 Pseudomonas sp. FSL R10-0056 | reverse complement strand
CAAGGTTTTCAACATCATGGGCAAGCTCCTGTACGAATGGGCCCACCTTAACCAGCGCTCCTCGTCAGAACCCCGTCAGTTGCATTACAAGTTTGTAATAGGCAACACCGACGAAGGCGCCTAGCCTGTGCAGACGATTGATCGAGGTGTGCGATGCGTTTGCTAGTGGTTGAAGATGAAGCCAAGACCGCCGACTTCCTGGCCAAGGGCCTCAAGGAGTCCGGCTTTGCCGTGGATGTGGCACTCAACGGCCTGGACGGGCGCTATTTTGTCGAACAGCAGGAATACGACCTGATCATCC
>NZ_WIWL01000120.1:0-303 GCF_009600105.1 Pseudomonas sp. FSL R10-0056 | reverse complement strand
CAACCATATCGAACAGCAAATTCGACCTTGGGCTCTTGGAAGAAAAAACTGGCTGTTCGCCGGTTCACTACGCAGTGGCCAACGCGCTGCCGCGCTAATGAGTTTGATCCAGTCAGCCAAACTCAACGGCCACGATACGTATGCTTATCTAAAAGACGTTCTTACTCGCCTGCCGACGCAGCGGGCGAGTGAGATTGGGGAGTTGTTGCCGCATCGATGGCAACCGGCTTAGTTACGCAAGACGGGATGCCTGACCGCTCACCTTGGCCGTTGGCTTTAGCCGTCTCGACCAAACTGTAAAGC
>NZ_WIWL01000119.1:0-305 GCF_009600105.1 Pseudomonas sp. FSL R10-0056 | reverse complement strand
CCCGTGCGCCCTGCCCATTCATGGCACACGCCGAGGCGTTGGGGATGATGCAGCCCAGACTGGCGATGCAGATAAACAGTGGAATCAACAACGGCCACAGTTGCTCGGTATGCAGGGCGCTAATGCCCAGCAATGCCACACCTGCCGCCAGATAAACCCACACCGTACGCGCCAGCAAAAAGGCCGGTTGGCGCTTGGCCAGCAACCGTGCGTTCACTTGCGCCACCAAAATAAAGCCCGCCGCGTTACTGCCGAACAACCAGCCGTAGTGTTCCGCAGGCACGCCATACAGCTTGATAAAGACG
>NZ_WIWL01000118.1:0-312 GCF_009600105.1 Pseudomonas sp. FSL R10-0056 | reverse complement strand
CCGCGAGTACCTGCGTTGAAGTCTCGGCGATGGTGCATTAGACGTTTGAGGGAGTGGCTGAGGTGAGCTTGCCGCTCGGCAAGATCAGGGCCGTTTCTAACGGTCAGGGTCAGGAGGTATGGGCGTAGATCCGGACGCTCTGTCTGGATAACCTGCCAGCGGCTCAGGTAAGCCCCAAGAGCCTTAGCGCCGCGGCGAATAGCACACAAAGGACAAACCAAGTGCTGCTTGCAGAACGTCGCACTGTGCAGTCGTACCTTGCCCACGGTGAAGTACTCGCGGAAGTGCAGGTAATTACCGCAACTGGCAAGG
>NZ_WIWL01000117.1:0-312 GCF_009600105.1 Pseudomonas sp. FSL R10-0056 | reverse complement strand
GTCCACCATGTGTCCGGTCCGTACAGAAGGACCAAAAAGGAACCAAAAAGTCCTCGCCCCATCGTACGGCCTTCGCTGCGCTCAGGTTCCCTCGCTCCGGCTCTGTTCCATGGGCACGCCGCCACGGGCCATCCATGGCCCATCGCGGCTCTCCCGGCATCCATGCCGGTCGACCCACTCCACAGAACCTCCTCTCGGCCTCCCGGGAGGGCAGGCAGATCAAAAACACTGCGCACCGAGGCGGCCGACCGGCCGGCCTGTTTGGTTCACATTTACTGCGCAATCCCCTGTCGTCACTGCCGAAGGAACAAG
>NZ_WIWL01000116.1:0-314 GCF_009600105.1 Pseudomonas sp. FSL R10-0056 | reverse complement strand
TTTCCGCACTGCCCGAACCTTGGCCCACCACGAACTTGGCCGCCACCGGCGCGTATTCCAGCGCCTTGGCCAAGTCCATGCCGGCACCCACTAGTTCGTTGACCACGTTGGCCACTTCGTTGCGGGCCAAGCCGGTGTCGCGCGATGTGGAGATGATGGTGCGCGACATCTGTTGTTCTTGCGGGGCATTGGCCACCCCGGCCTTGATCGCGATGTCACGGATGATTGCGTTGTAATCGGCGCTGACTTTGGTCGGGACGGCCAGTGCGGCCACGCCGACAGCGGCCTTGCCAATGCTGCTTTTGACCGTGGCC
>NZ_WIWL01000115.1:0-317 GCF_009600105.1 Pseudomonas sp. FSL R10-0056 | reverse complement strand
TCTATTGATAATTCAAACGATTCAAGACACAACAAACCGCCTGCGCACTTAGCCCTAAATGCCAGAGCTCACGCACCTCGGAGATTCAAGCACTATTGATTGAGCCCCGCAGGCAGTGAGCATAGCCAGACTACGCAGAGCCGCAAGCACAATGCCATCAGTCTGTGACTTACACCGCATCCCGCGGATACTCGCCTTTTGAACATTGCATATAGCGCGTCGAGCCGTTGTATATACTGCGCGCGCCATTAACCCATGACATTTGCCTTATGACCGCTATTGTCCATTCCTTGTTGGAAGCGCCTTTATGGCCTTTG
>NZ_WIWL01000114.1:0-318 GCF_009600105.1 Pseudomonas sp. FSL R10-0056 | reverse complement strand
GCCAAAGGGTGATTTCGTCGGTGACAGGTCAAGGGTCCGCTGCGCCCGGGACTCCGTTCGCCGCGACGGTGAAGCGCGTCACGACGAGCCGGGGTCGCGGCCCTTGACCTAGGAATATCGCGACCTACGCACAAGCGCATCAGCTGGTATGCGGATCAGATGTCTACAGGGCTCCAGCAAAAGTCACGAACGACAATGACGTTGTTGCCGTAGATGATATGCAGGTCATTTTTTTTGAGCAGTTTTGCGATGTTTTCCATAACCACATCGGCGAGACGTCCTCTGTCGCATATTTTGTAAAACTGAGCCCACTTTAGA
>NZ_WIWL01000113.1:0-318 GCF_009600105.1 Pseudomonas sp. FSL R10-0056 | reverse complement strand
GCCCTGTCCACCACAGGGCCCCGCTCGCGGCCAAGATCACCGCCAGCAGGCTCCCGGCGAGCCATTTCCAGCCCGACAGGACTAGCGCCCTGGTGTTGGCCTCGGTTGTGCTCAAAATCGCTTCTAGCGCTTTCTCGCGGGCCTGGATGGCGGCGCTCAAGCTCTGTTCGCTTGATCTCAATGCCGCGAGCAAGGTCTGTTCGTGCTGTTTGTAGGCGTTCGTCACGCCCGTCTCGAGAGCGCTGGCTTGCTGCTTCGATTTCTCCTCGAAGCTCCGGGCCAAGTCTGAAATCCCGCTCATAGAGGGCCCCCTTGAGG